>DBGFLF010000251.1:0-4269 GCA_048528725.1 Collinsella sp. | reverse complement strand
CTCCTCGTAGCGGTTGTAGAAATCACTGGCCGGGTCGGGCAAAAAGCGACCCTGGGCGACAAGGTAATCGTCCCACATGGTCTTACCCTTGCCTGCCACCTTCGTGGAACCTTCCGTTTGGTACGCGGCGGTTGCGGCGCCCCAAACAAAGCCCTTCGGCAGCTGCTGTACGCGGTTTAGCAAAGACATATGCATACACCCTCTCGTCTCGCTGTTCGATATTGTGCGTTTGCGCTCAGGAGGCTCCCTGGTTAGCGTTCAGCGGTGAAAAAGCCCGATAAACACTATCTTAAAATGATTAGAACCAAAATGAGCACGTGAACATTTGACAATGAGCACGTTAACATCCGGCTGGGATGTATAGAAACAAAACAACTTCAAACAGCCGCGAACGGTTGTATTTGTTCGGTAAGCGGTTTTGATTGACAGAAGTTTTCATGTTGTGGTATATGGCTCGGGTATCATGAGCACGTTATCAATGTATGTACGATGCGCCATGGGCGCGGGGAATAGTTGGGAAGCAGGTTAGCGTGGAAGGCATGGATCAGCAGACAAGGAATGGTCGTTCGGCGAGCGCGGCAGAGGTTGCGGCGCTCGCTGGCGTGAGCCGCCAGACTGTGTCTCGCGTGGTCAACGGTATGCCCAACGTGACGGAAAAGACGCGCAAGCGTGTGCTGGCCGCCATGGAAGAGCTGGGCTTTCGTCCCAATTTTGCTGGAGCGGCGTTGCGCGGCGGGTCGTATCGTTCTATTGGCCTGTGCATGTACAACATCACACGTGTCGGTAACCTGGCGACGCTCGAGGGTATCATGCAAGCGGCGCGCGAGCACGATTTTGCCGTCACTATGATCGAGATGGGCGGCGACAAGCCCTATGCACTTGCCGATGCCTCGCGCCGCATGGTCGAGCGACCCGTCGACGGCATGATTCTCAACATGAACCGCATGGCTCCCGATTTTGAGGAGTTTGTTCCCCAGCCGGGAGTGCGAACGGTCATCCTGTCCATGTATGCGCATCCGCGCTGCACGACGATCGACTCCGACCAGTATGGTTCGTGCGAGCTGTTGACCAATTATCTGCTGGAACATGGTCACTCGAATATGCGGTTTGTGGCGGGTCCGGAAAACTCGATTTCCTCGCGTTTTCGTGAGGCCGGTTGGCGCGATACGCTGGGTCGTGCTCATGTCGATGCCGCTCCGATGCTGCGTGGCGATTGGAGTGCGGACAGTGGGTACGCCATGGGCGAGCGGATTGCGGCCGAGGTGCTTGCCGGCGGGTCGCAGGCGCCGACTGCCGTGCTTGCGGCAAATGACCAGATGGCGCTGGGCGTTATCGCCGCGCTCGAGAACGCGGGCCTGTCCGTGCCCGACGACGTGAGCGTGGTTGGTATCGACGACGCACTCGAGGGACTTGTTCCTCACAATCGGCTGACGACGCTGCGATTTGATTTGCGCGGTGTCGGTAAGCTTGCGTTTGAGGCGGCGATTGGAGAGAGCTCGTCTATCGAGGCGATTCATGTGCCGAGTACGCTGGTCGAACGCTCGACTGTTAGGGACATACGGGGTTAGGTCCTACTCCGTTTGTCTCGATTTGTAACAGGTAGACGGTCAAAAGCGGGCTACGTGTTACAGATTTAGATTCTTCGGAAAGAGTAATCCTGTTCGTCTCAATCTGTAACAGCTAGGACCAAAAAACTCGGCTAGATGTTACAGATCGAGACAAACGGCTCCCGACCAGCCCAAAAACAAAAAGACCGGGGGCGGCGCGCCGTGTGACGTGCCGCCCCCGGCTGAGAAATGGGGACAGGTTGTGTGAGCGGGGCAATCCCGCTAGTCGCAAGTCGCTAGTCCAGACGACGGGTCTGCGCTACGTGCTTGTACCAGTATGCGCTTGCCTTGGGCGTGCGCTTCTGGGTTTCAAAGTCAACGTAGAAGAAGCCATAGCGCTTGTTGTAGCCATTGGTCCAGGAGAACTGGTCCTGCAGGCTCCACAGGAAGTAGCCGCCCACGTTGACGCCCACCTCCATGGCCTTGAGCAGCCAGCGCAGGTGCTGCTCGATGTAGTCGATGCGCGGCTGGTCGTCCACAAAGCCGTCTTTGTAGGGGTCCTTGTAGCCCATGCCGTTCTCGGTGATGAAGATCTGCTTGTAGTTAGGGTAGCGCTGCTTAATGTAGACGAGCAGGTCGAACAGACCCTCGGGATAGATGATCCAGTCCCAGTCGGTGGTGGGGATGCCAGGCTTGTTCACATGCTCGCCAATACCCTTGACGCGCCAGCGGCCGGTGCCCTTCTCTCCCGTACCGTTGTGGTGCAGGTCGTTCTCGCCATCGTAAGCCTTCAAGAAGCGGCACTGATAGTTGTTAACGCCCAGGTAGTCGTTGTAGAGCGCGGCTTCACGCATAATCTCGAGGTCCTCGTCCAAGATCTCGATGGTGCCGCCCGAGACGGCGGCCAGGCGGTTGGCGCACTCGAGGGTGTCGGGCGCGTAGTCGCCGCGGAAGGTGGCGTCGAGCAAAAACTGGTTTTGCAGCACGTGCTCGTTGTTGGCGGCTTTGATGTCGGCGGGGTCGTTCTCGTTGAGCGGGTACTTAAACTCCAGCGACTGGATGACGCCGATCTTGCCCTTAAAGCCGCCGTTGTGGAAGGCCAGCACGGCCTTGGCGTGGGCGAGCATCATGTTGTGCTCGCACTGGAAGGCCTCGGCCAGATGCGCCTTGACGCCACCGGGGAAGGTACCCTCAATGTAGGTGTTGGAGGCGTCGGCCCAGATCTCGTTAAAGGTGAACCAGTAGGTCACCTGGTCGGCGTACTCCTTAAAGCAGAAGGTGGCAAAGTCCACAAAGGCATCGATGGTCTCGCGGTTGAGGAAGTCGCCCTTCTCAAAGAGGGGCAGCGGCGTGTCAAAGTGATGCAGCGTGACAAACGGCTCAACGTGGTGCTTGTGGCACTCGGCGAAGAGATCGTGGTAGAACTGGACACCCTCGGGGTTGATTTCGCCGGTACCGTTGGGGAAGATGCGGCTCCAGGCGATGGAGAGGCGAATGCCGTTGATGCCAAACTCCTCGCACAGCTCCAGATCGACGGGGTACTGGTTGTAGAAGTCCGAAGCGGGATCGGGGGAGAAGCGCCCCTGGGCCTCCAAGAAGTCGTCCCAGGCGACTTTGCCCTTACCGTGGGTGCGGGTCTCGCCCTCTACCTGGTAAGCAGCAGTGGCGCCGCCAAAGACAAAGCCCTCGGGAAACTGCGCAGGCGGGTTGGTGACGCTAGCGGGGTTAACGGACATGATGATCCAATCGTTTAAATCGAAGGACCAGCCGGTCTTGGATGGTCGGCTGGCCCTGAGCGTTACTTACTTCGAAAGCTGCTCGGAGACGAAGGCGAGAGACTTATCGCCGTTCTGGGAGAGCTCGATGTACTGCTTACCGCGACAGGCGACGCACTTGTTGCCCACGCGCTCGCAGTCCTTCTGCAGGTCGGCCAAGTAGCTGGCAGCCTGCGGGGCCAGGACGACCAGGTCAAAGTCGGGGAGCATGTCGACGTGGTTACCATATGCCTCGGCAGCGGTCTCAAGATTGATGCCGCGCTCCTTGGCGGCCTTGGCCAGCGCGTTGGCGAGCAGGCCCGAGGTTCCGCCACCCTGGCAGAGCACGAGTACGCGCTTGCCGTTGAGGTCGCTGGCGGTCGTTGCCTCAGTGGCGACAGCGGCGGGGGCGTCGGCCTTCACGGCCTCGGCAGCAGCGCCGGCGGCAACGCTCTTGGCGTCAGCCTTGCCCTGGAAGGCATCGCTGAGCTTGGCGGCCTTCTCGGCGTTCTTGGCGGCGAGCTCCTCTTGGGAAATCTCGGCCTCCTCGGCGCACTTCTGGGCGTCGTAGGCACGGAAGAACGGGTAGTACAGAACGAAGTCGACGACCAGGATAAGGGCGAGCATCACAAAGGCGAGCGGCTGGAAGCCCAGGCCCATGATGGTGCCGATGGGGCCGGGGACAGTCCAGGGCAGGGTGTACATAAAGCCGTTCATGCCCAAGAAGTCGATAAAGATCTTGAGGATCCAGATGTTGGCGATCGGGGCAAAGACAAACGGGACAAAGAAGACGGGGTTGAGCACGATGGGTGCGGCGAACAGCAGCGGCTCGTTGACGGCAAAGCACACGGGAACGATAGCGGCCTTACCGACGGCGCGCATCTCCTGGGACTTGGCCAGGAAGCAGAACATAAAGACCAGGACGAGCGTGGCGCCGGTGCCGCCCATGCAGACGACGAAGTACTGGG
>DBGFLF010000250.1:0-2989 GCA_048528725.1 Collinsella sp. | reverse complement strand
AACGTGGACGAGGATATGCTCAACGAGGACCTGGCGCCCATCGATGGCGTCAAGCCGTTGCCCATCTGCGCCAAGATTGAGGCCGAGCTTTCTGAGCTCGATCCCGAGGACGCCGCCGACTACCTGGAGAGCCTGGGCCTGGAGCAGCCCGGTCTGGACGTGCTCGCGCAGGCGGCCTATAAGCTGCTCGGCCTGCAGTCGTTCTTTACGGCTGGCGAGATGGAGGTCAAGGCCTGGACGGTTCGTCAGGGCGCGACCGCCCCGCAGGCCGCCGGCGTTATCCACACCGACTTTGAGCGCGGCTTTATTAAGGCCGAGGTCATTGGCTATGACGACTACATCGAGCTCGGCGGCGAGCAGGGCGCCAAGGCCGCCGGCAAGCTGCGTATTGAGGGCAAGGACTATGCCATGGCCGATGGCGACGTTGTGCACTTCCGCTTTAACGTGTAAGGACGACGCACATGTTTAAATATGGCAAAAAAGCCGGCTATATGGGTATTGCGCTGCTCGTGCTTGCGGTGATTCCGCTGGTGGTCGCAGCGTGTGTTATCCCCAACATTGGTCCCGAGGTGGCAACAAAGTTTAATGCCGCCGGCGAGGCGACGCGCTGGGGCAAGAGCTACGAGTTGCTGGCACTGCCGGTGCTCAACCTGCTGCTGAGCGTGGCGACGTACTTTACGGCAGGACGCCAGGCTAAAAACAATGATGACTCCGCCGCCATGGCGCGCATCGTGTGCGAGCGCTACCTGCGCAACGGTTGCATCACGGGTGTGTTCCTCAACGTGATCAACGTTTACTTTATGTACTCGGCGATTACCGGAACGGGCTTTGGCCTTGGTTTCTAGCTTGTTCTTTTAGGCAACGAGCCTGCACATATATTCAATGGCTGCTGCGAGGCCGCCGCTCGATCGTGGTTTAAAGACCATGTCGGCGGCGGCCTCGTTTTCGTATCCGGCGCCGCGAAGGGCGAGTGCAATGCCGGCTTCTAAAAGGAGCGGCAGGCCGCGCCGGCTGGTCGCTATTACAACGGCCTGATTGAGCGAGCAGCTATGCGTTTGGCATTGGATGGCAAGTTCACCTTGCGCCGGGCAAGGGACCAGAACGGCGGCGACGCGACTTGATAGCAATGCAAATGCTGTGCGCTCATCGGGCGAAAGGCATTCTGCTTCAACGACGACGAGCTTGGGCGGTGCGCTGTTTGTGCGAAGCGTGGCTCGGTACGTGAGGACCGAAGAACCCGACATAGAAAACTCCTGTGTATTCGGCAAAACGTAAACTATAGTTTACGTTTATGTTCGGCTCCATTTCAAACTCGTCTGCATGGACGAACGTGCGAAACAGATTCTTGGCAAGCGAGTCGAGCAGACGCGCAGGGACCTTGGTATCTCCAAGGTCGATTTTTGTGTGGCAGCAGGAATCAGCCGCTCCTATCTCGACAGAATCGAAGATGGAACGGCAAATTTCACGCTCAAGGTTCTATTTAAGATCGCGCCCGCGCTTGGCATGACGGTATCAGAGCTTCTCGAGGGGATCGAATAGGGGATACCCGTCGACAACTGAATTACGCCATCGGGATGCGGTCGTGGTTGACTTGGCTGTAGAACAGGCGCTGAATCTCGGCCGCATCACGTGATTGGCCGAGCGCCCACATGGTTTTGGCCACGAGCGTCTCGGTGGTCATGTCGTCGCCGCGCAAAATGCCCGGATGATCGGCGTAGGCACGGCCGACCTCATAAACACCCAGGTCAAGGCCCTCTTCGGGGACCTGCGTGGTCATAACGACGGTGCGGCCCGAATCGACCCAGCGGAAAATCGCCTCTTGGAACGACTCACCCGACTCGCCAAACTCGGGGATACCGCCAATGCCAAAGGTCTCAAGGATTACAGCGTCGTAGCTATCGGCAAGGGCGTCGAGGATGCCCGGGTTTACGCCGGGCGTGAGCTTGAGTACAAATACGCGCGGGTCGATGCTGTCGTAGAAACGCACCGGGTTTTCGCCCTGATGCGTGCCGTGAAGCCCGTTGCGCACGATGCGGTCATTGCGGATATAGGCGATGGGCGGATAGTTGACGCTAATGAACGCGTTAAAGCTCATGGTACGCTGCTTGCGGGCGCGCGTGCCGGCAATGGCAACGCCGCCAAAAACGATCGAGACATCGTGCGAGTGCTCGTCGAGCGCATAGAGCAGGCTCTGGTACAGGTTGAGCTTGGCGTCGGTAAATGGATTGCCCATGGGCTTTTGCGAGCCGGTGAGCACGATGGGCTTGGGGCTGACCTGAATCAGGTAGGAAAGCGCTGCCGCGGTGTAGCTCATGGTGTCGGTGCCGTGCAGAATCACGAAGCCGTCGTGGTCGGCATAACCCTCGACGATGACGTCGCGGATACGCATCCAGTCACTGGGGCGCATATTGGTGCTGTCGATGTTCATGGGCTGCACGACGTCGAGCTCGCAGAGGCCCGAGATCTCGGGGACGCTCTGGGCGAGCTCCTCACCGGTCAGGGCGGGGGAGAGGCCGTTGCCGTCCTCGGTCGATGCGATGGTGCCGCCCGTGGCGATGAGAAGGATGCGCTTCATGCTAGTATTCCTATCGTATTTGCCGCCGCAGAGGCGGAGTCGTTCGGCAGTATTGTGGCACAGGGCGTCCAATGTTCAAACGTATTACATCATCTGTAACGTTTGGTAACACTTCAATCGCCGTCAAATAGGGCCCAGGTCGTGCGTTTGCCGTGCGCTGATGGCTGCGAGGGACGAGAAACCCCATATAACGTGTACACTATGAAAGCTGTTTTCGTTTATTCGCGCGGGTGGGCACCGGCTCCCCGCCAACAAGAGGGGGAAACCATGGATCAAAAGGCTTCCGCAAAGGTCCTCGTACTCGACTTTGGTGCGCAGTACGGTCAGCTCATTGCCCGTCGCGTCCGCGACCTCAACGTGTATTCCGAGATCGTTCCCTGCGACATCTCGGCCGATGAGATTCGCGAGATGAAC
>DBGFLF010000249.1:0-5291 GCA_048528725.1 Collinsella sp. | reverse complement strand
GGTTGATGCGTTTGACCGGTCGTTTGGGATCGACGGTCTGCGCCCAGAGCTCATCGAAATAGCCCATGATCTTCTTAAACGAATTGGTACGCTCGGGCAGCTTTCGCGAGGCGTTAGAGTGCGCAAAGAGTGCGGCATAGCCACCACGCGGTTTGCCGCCATGCTCTCCCACAAAGATGCCATCGATTGCCTGCGCCTCACGCACCAAGCGCCGCCGTTCGTCATCGCGCTGGACGGGCTTGGGCGCACGGGGCGCGAGCTCGGGGCCGGCGGTTGCGGTGGGTTCGATACTCGACGTGCTCGAGCGTAGGTGTCCGCATCCGTCCACATATTGCGCTGTGCCGCTGGCATCGAGCCGGCGTATGTCGGCGCGCTCGCTTGCATAGCCTACAAAGAGCGAGATGCTGTCACACACCACGTGCTTGTCGATCAAATCCAGCACGGCGTTGTCGACCATCTCGCGCAAGACGGTGTAGGCCTGCTCGTAGGCATAGCCCTTCGAGAGCACTTGCCCCGTGGTTGTTGAGGTTGCATGCGGGCGATAGGCCTGAATATCGGCGATAGTTGTCGGCTCGCGCCCGAAGGCGTGGTCGATAAGATACTCGGCATTGACGCCGAGCTCGTCGTAGAGCAGGTTTTCGTCGAGCGCCGCGACGCCCATCAGATCGTAGACGCCGTATTTTTCAAGTCGTGCTGCCACGCCGGGCCCGATGCCCCAGATGTCGGTGATGGGACGATGGGGCCAGATTTCCTTGCGGAACGTCTCGTCGTCGAGTATGCCGATGCGGCTGGGCACGTGCTTGGCGGTAATGTCGAGTGCCACCTTGGCCTGGAATAGGTTGGGGCCGATGCCAACCGTTGCCGTGATGCCGGTGCGCGCGAGGACCTCGTCGCGCAACATGCAGGCAAAGCCTTTGGCGTTGGTATGGTAGAGGTCTAGATAGGGTGTCACGTCGATAAAGCACTCGTCAATTGAGTAGACGTGAACATCTTGCGGGCTGACGTATTCCAGGTAGATACCGTAGATTTGCGCCGACACCTCCATGTAGTGCTGCATGCGCGGTACGGCCTTGATGTAGTCGATGCCGTCGGGAATCTCGAACAGGCGACAGCGGTTATGGATTCCGAGGTCCTTCATGGCCTGTGTGATGGCGAGGCAGATGGTCGTGCGCCCGCGCGATTCGTCGGCAACGACCAGGTTGGTGGTGAGCGGGTTGAGCCCGCGGTCAACGCACTCAACGCTAGCGTAAAACGTCTTGAGGTCGATGCAGATATAGGTGTGACAATCGTGCCCCACGCGTCCTCCCATCAAACACATGTTCTTATCGAATGCATGTTCGATAATACCCGCTCGTCCGGACACCGTCAAAACCTGTCCCTTTTTGGCAGGTATGGTCGTGCGGCTGCATCGGGTTTTAACGCAGCTCTAAAGAGTGCGAAACAGCTCGGAAAACCTCGCTTCGTAGCATGAGCCTAACGATCGATACCACCATAAAGCACGGAAGGGTTGTGGGGATAATGGTCAACTATGGGTTTGGTATGCCGACGCGCCTTGTTGCGGATGGAGACGTGGCTCGCTGGTGCGGACGATTGGTCGCTCACTACGGTGGCACCAAGGCGCTGGTTGTGCTGGGCGGTGACAAACATACGCGCGATGAACTCGCTTCGGCGGCACTCGACTCGGTTGATCGAGCTCTGCTCGAGCGCGTGCTTTTCCGCTGCGGCTCGGTCGGCGACGGGGGAGACGAGCTGATCGACGAGGCCGTGGCCCTGGCGACCGACGAAGGCGTGGACTTTGTCCTGGCGATTGGCGATGCCGATACGGCGGGCTTTGCACGTGAACTCGCCCGTCGCATGGCGGCGCTCGATGCCGGCGAAGACGGTTTTGTCCCTTATGGATGTATTGTCTCGGAGGGCAAGGTGCCCGCCGTTGTGGGTGCCGGCGAGGTTCCCGTTTTTGCCATTATCGCTCCCGAACTGCTTGAGGGCATTGGGTCTCCTCTGCGCGAGCTGCTCGGCAGCGTATGCGCCGCGGCGTAGTACCTGACAGGAAGGGACAGGTTTATTTTGGTAGGTAAAGCGTTTGACCTGCCAAAATAAACCTGTCCCTTTTTGGTCGGCCGCCGTTTGGGGGCGGATTGGCAACGCTCGCTGATTACGGTCTTGACCTGCGCTAGAATAGGAGCATCTGATTATCCGGGCGCATGGAGGTATGCGCCCGTATGTTGAGGAGGACTTTATGGCAACTGTTGCCGCACCTATCGACGCTACGTCGACCGCCGCTTGGAAGGCGCTCGAGGCACATCAGGAGAAGCTCGAAGCCGAGGGCATCGACCTCAAGGCCTGGTTCGCCGCTGACGCTGACCGCGTGAACAAGCTGAGCTTTGATGCCGGTGACCTGCACTTCGACCTGTCCAAGAACCTGGTGACCGATGAGACCGTCAAGCTGCTGTGCGATCTTGCCCGCGAGGTGAAGCTCGAGGAGCGCCGCGACGCCATGTTCTCCGGCGAGCACATCAACACCACCGAGGATCGCGCCGTTCTGCACACCGCGCTGCGCCGCCCGGCAAGCGAGAAGGGCCAGCTCATCGTCGACGGCCAGGACGTCGTCGCCGACGTGCACGAGGTCCTCGACCGCATGTATGCCTTCGCCGAGCGCGTGCGCTCCGGTGAGTGGAAGGGCGTAACCGGTAAGAAGATCGAGCACCTGGTGTCCATCGGCATCGGTGGCTCCGATCTGGGCCCGGTCATGGCCTACGAGGCTCTGCGTCCCTACGCCGACGCCGGTATCGACTGCCGCTATATCTCCAACATCGACCCCAACGATCAGGCAGAGAAGCTCCGTGGCCTGGATCCCGAGACCACGCTCGTGATTATCGTCTCCAAGACCTTCACCACGCTCGAGACCCTCACCAACGCTCGCGAGGTCAAGACCTGGATGCTCGAGCAGCTCAAGGCTCAGGGTGCCATCGACGGCTCCGAGGAGCAGAACGCCGAGGCTGTGGCAAAGCACTTCGTCGCCGTTTCCACCGCACTCGAGAAGGTCGAGGCCTTCGGTATCGACCCCGCCAACGCCTTCGGCTTCTGGAACTGGGTCGGCGGCCGCTACTCCGTCGACTCCGCCGTGGGCCTGTCGCTGATCGTCGTGCTCGGCCCCGAGCGCTTCCAGCAGTTCCTCGAGGGCTTCCATGCCATCGACGAGTACTTCTGCAACACGCCGCTCGAGAGCAACGCCGTCGCGCTGATGGGCCTGCTCAACGTCTGGTACGTCAACTTCTTCGGTTCCAAGAGCCACGCCGTGCTTCCGTACTGCCAGTATCTGCACCGTTTCCCGGCCTACCTGCAGCAGCTCACCATGGAGTCCAACGGCAAGCACGTCCGCTGGGACGGTAGCGCCGTGACCTCCGACACCGGTGAGATCTTCTGGGGCGAGCCCGGCACCAACGGTCAGCACGCCTTCTACCAGCTGCTGCACCAGGGCACCGTGGTGGTCCCGGCCGACTTTATCGCTTTCGCCAACACTGCCAACCCCGCAACCGACAGCGGCCAGGATGTCCACGAGCTGTTCCTGGGCAACTTCCTGGCCCAGACCAAGGCGCTCGCCTTTGGTAAGACGGCCGACGAGGTCCGCGCCGAGGGCACGCCCGAGCAGATTGTCCCGGCCCGCTGCTTTGAGGGCAACCGTCCGACGACCTCGATCTTCGGCGACACGCTGACCCCGTTCGCGCTCGGCGAGCTCATCGCCCTGTACGAGCACATCACGTTTGTCGAGGGTACGGTCTGGGGCATCGATTCCTACGACCAGTGGGGCGTCGAGTTGGGCAAGCAGCTTGCCAAGCAGATTACCCCGGCCTTCCACGACGATGCCGCCAAGGCCGAGCAGGACGCTTCGACCCAGGCGCTCATCGAGTTCTACCGCGCTCACCGCAAGTAGTCGCTGCTGTTAACGCATCGCGCCTTATAGTCAGGGGCCCGTATCCTATCGGATGCGGGCCCCTTTGCTTTGCCGTGGTCCCGGGGCGCACGGGCTTTTGGAACATCGCCGGGGCGTCGCGCGCTGCGAGAACCCTGCGCCTAGATCTCGGCCTCCGCATGGCCTCGCTGCGCCTCGGGCAGCTCCCCGTAGAGCGGATGGTCTTCGAGCCTAAAGCGCTCGACCTGTTCGGGAGTGCGACCGCGTACAAAGAGCCACGAGCGATCAATCGGCGTCGCCATGAGCGTGCTGGGCAGCGCGTCGGCGCGGTCGGAAAACACCCGGGCACTCTCGGGATCCTGGAACGCCAGCACCAGATGCGTGTCGCAGTTGCCCATGATGGAGCGTGCGCGTGCCTCGCCATAGAGCGCATCGAGCTGGTTGGTCGACTGCAGCAGCAGCGTTGCCCAGATGTTGCGGCTTCGGATAATCGAGAGCACGTTGTCGATCTGGGGGATCTGCAGATTTGCGAAGTCATCGAGCATAAAGCGCACGGGCACGGGCAGGCTGCCGTCGGGCTGCCTATCGGCCTCACGAATGAGGCCCATAAACGCCTGCGAAATAAAGAGGCCGGTCAGCGGATCGAGATTGCGGTCAATATCGCTCACGGTTACAAACAGGGCGCAGGGGGTGTGTCCCATGGAAGCGAAGTCCACCTGATGGCACTCACGATAGAGCTGTGCCGCACCGTCGAATCCCAGACACATGACCTTTTCGGCAAGGATGCCGACGATGCTCGCGTGCATGCGCTCGGCATTTTGCGTAATGGCGTAGCGCCGCCATAGCGAGAGGGCATAGCTTTGGGGGTCGGTCGTGATCAGGTCGTCAAACAATCGACCCGTGGCACTGTCCTGCAGGTGCTCGATCAGCTTGATGACCGAGCTGATCGTCTGCTCGTCGGCGGGTAGCTGTTCGGTGACGTAGGCGATAAGACACGACAGCAGGTTTGCCGCCGCATGATCCCAAAAAGGCTGGTTGTTGTCCTCGATGGGGCAGATGGCCTTTGCCACCGAGAGGATGTCCTGCTGGTTGGGCCTGCCGTCCGCCTTGCGGCGAATGTGCCTCAGGGGGTTGTAGCCGCAGCGCTCGATGCCGGGCGCAAGGGCCGGGACGGTGTTGAGGTCGGCGAAGTTGAGACATTGCACGCGGTAACCGTGGGCTGCCAGCACGGGTCCCACTTCGCGACAGAGCGTGCCTTTGGTGTCGAGCACGATGTAGCTTGCGTTCATTTGCAGCAGGTTGGGCTTGAGGACGTTTCGGGTCTTGCCGGCTCCCGAGGGGCCGATCACAAGTGCGTTGTTGTTGAGTCCCGTTTGGC
>DBGFLF010000248.1:0-5831 GCA_048528725.1 Collinsella sp. | reverse complement strand
CATCTGCGTTACACTGCCGCTTAGATGGGACAAGCTGACAAGCTCATTTAACTGCTTAAAGACCGATTAGTCGGGGGATTAATAACAGTCGGCCCTCGCTGTACAAAAACTTGCCGCTTGCGTACCAAAAGACAACCTAAAACACAAGGTCGCTCTATTCATAGCGCGGCTTGTATGGTCTTGCGGCTACAGTGTCCATACGGTCGAGTTGAGGAGCGGGCATGGTAAACGATTTGAGCAGTATAGACGAGCTCGAGCTGATGCCGCTGGGCGGAGGTTATATGGTGCGACGCGAACGCTTGATGAATGAGCTTATCGCCAAGGGCCGAAAGGCCGGCATCGTGGTTCTTTATGCGCCCGACGGGTTTGGGAAGACCTCGGTGCTGCTGCAGTACACCCATGAGGTTAAATGCGACCCGACTCGAGGCCCCGTGCGGATTATCGAGGCCGATCGCGCCACTGGGCGCGAGGTGTTTATGCAGCTCGAGGTGGTTACCGAAGAACTCAAAGACAAACCGCACTCCCTTATCGCGATTGATAATGTGCCAAACCTCGATCAGCACGATACCGAAGACCTCATCGACAGGATTCGCGGGCTGCGCGCTATGGGGGTAGGGGTCTTTATCTCCTGCCGTCCTTCAAATCGTCAGCTGATTCATGGGCTGGGCGATTCGGTTAAGATCAATGCGCAGATGCTCAAGGTGCATGCCTATGAGTATTCGGCTTGGGCATCGGCGTTTTCGATTAGCACATCGCTCGACTTTTACCAGCTCACGCAGGGTGTGCCCGAGCTTGTTTCGGCTTTGCAGGCGGGTCTGTATGGCCAGGGCGATGTTGCCGGTCTGCTCGAAAACGAGATTGTCAACGTGTATGGTGCGGCACTTGTCGATCTTGCTTCACTCGATAATAATGCGCTGTTCTGCGTTGCCTGCCTCATGATCTTGATGGGCGAGGGCAATATTGCAGAACTCGAGGCTTGCGGGGTGAGGCTGTCGATGATCGACCAGTCCTACCTTGTGCGCGATTACCCGATCTTTGGCTTGGATCCCGCCGACCGGAGTTTTACGTGCCTGGGCGCCGAGGACAACGGACGCCTGCGTCTGCGAAAGTTGGTGGCCGAGGTTCGCCCCGAACTTGTTCCGAGGGCGGCCCGGATTTTGCTTAAGGCGGGTAGATGCGATGTGGCGATGGGCCTGGCGGACGCCTTTTTGGACCGTGATGCGGTCCTTGAACTTGCTGGGCAGTATGGGGTCGATCTGGCTCTGACGGGGCACGGGGCCGATATCTGCCGAGCAGCGCTGGGCACGATCGATGCCGAGGATCCGGCTCCAGAGCCAACGCCTGCCGAGGCGCTTGGCGTATATCTGGCAGCGGTCAGCGTGTCCAATACAAAGCTCGCTCGCTATATGGCATCGGTTATCGAGCGCGGGGGCGAACGGGCGGCCTGCGAAATAGACCCTGTTTCATGGAGGGTGGCCCAGACACTGACGGCTGTTTGCTATGGGGACAACGGGCTTGGGCTTCCTACGAACCTGGCCGTGCCAGAAATCGAGACATCCCATACCGCACTCGATATGTTGTCCGCACATATCGAGGTCAAGCGCTGCCTGACCGAGCGGGGAGATGACGGCGGCGTTCTACAGCAACTCAAAACGAGCAAGGCCTACGACTGCGAGCTCGACATCGCGGGGATTGTTATGCGGGCCGATAGCATGCTGGTGGAGCTCTTTGACGGGTCGTTTGCGGGAACCGACGAGCGCGACGACGAGATGACGGTGGTGCGGGAGGCGCTCGACGTACGTGGGCTTAAGGCGATGGCTATCTGGGTGCGCATGGTGTTGGCGGCACGGCGGCTCCTTTCCGGCCTGCCGGTAACCGACGACGCGGCGTTCAACGAGCTCGATCGTTTTGCCGTGCGCATGCGCGACAACCAGATTCAGCTGTTTGGCCTGTTGCTAGAAGGCTGGCAGTCGCTGGCAGAGGGACGGCCGGTTAATGCAAAGTTCCGTGCGGTCCAAGTGCTCAAACTTGCCGAGGAGTCGATTGCGTACATGCGCGATAATGCGTTACTGCTGGAGCGCGCGGCATATCTGCGTAACACCTCGATGGTTTCGGTACGCGAGGAAGCGGAGTTGCTCGATATAAGCCAGACGCAGGTTGGTGGCGCAGAAGCCTGGATGGTGGCGCTGCATTTGGCCTGTGCGGGCCGAGACAGCGACCTTGCAGCCTGGATGTCCATGAATCGCGCGGGGATTCTAGAGCCATCGTATCGGCTCTTTGCGCGCCTTGCCATGCATTGTCTGGGCGAGCCGGCGACCAGGATTCGCAAGAAGCTTCCCGTGCGCGAGCTGTCGCGGTACTCGCTGCGCGACGATTTGGAAGGGGAAGGCGAGCGCCTGTTCCAGGCCGGTGAGGTTGAAGCCGTTGATACCATTGACCATATCGAGATTCGCATGTTTGGGGCGTTTCGCGCCGAGCGCGACGGGTTTCCCATCACGGACAAAATGTGGCGCCGCAAGAAGGCGGCGACACTTGCCGAGCGGCTTGCGCTGGGCATGGATGCGCTCGTCGATCGTGAGACGCTGGCCATGGAGCTGTGGCCCCATGCCGAGTTCAATAGCGCCCGCAACAACCTGTACTCGACGATATCGCGCTTGCGGTCGGCTTTGGGACCGACGCCGGATGGCAAATCGTGTGTGCTCATCCAAAATGAATGCATCGGACTCAACGGCGACTACGTCAAGACCGATGTACGGCTGTTTGACCAGATAAGCCGCGAGGTTTTGGGAAATCGCACGGGTGCGCGCGGGCCCCATTTAGTTGAGCTGTGCCTTAAGATTGAGCAGCTTTATGCCGGCCCGTTGTATGTTCCCAATGGCTGTAACCCCACCTACTTTTTGCGTATGCGACGCATTATGCAGTCAAAGTACATCGATTGCATGATTAAGGGAGCAAATGCCGCTCTAGAAGAAAACGACCTGCAGTCGGCGATTTGGCTGGCGGAGTCGGGGCTTCGGCAGGAAACGGCGCGTGAGGATATGGTGCGCTGCGCCATGCGCGTCTACAGTGCGGCGGGGCGGCGGCGCGATATCGTCGAGCTATACAGCGGTCATATGCACCACCTGAGGGAGCAGGTCAATGGCGTTCCCGAGCCCGAGACGCGGCGTCTATACGAGCGCTTGGTGGAGGGGCGGCTCAATCGCGTGCTGGTCGAGCGATAAAAAACGGGTGCCCGAAGTACTCGGGCACCCGTAAGCTTGCTATATGTTGGCTCGCCGGATCATTGACTCTTAGACGAGCTTGATCTTCTCGATATCCTTGCGCGAGGACTCGCGATACAGCGAGAACTTGCGGCCGATGACCTGGACGACCTCGGCGTGGCAACGCTCAGCGAGCTCTTCGGCGGCCTCGCGGGCGGAAAGACTGGAGCCATCGAGCACGGAGCACTTAACGAGTTCGTGCTTCTCCAGGTAGGCGACCGTCTGCTCGACGGTGCCCTCGTTGACATCGGACTTACCGATGATGATGGCGGGGTTGAGGTGATGGGCCATGCTGCGAAGCTGCTTGACCTGGGCTCCTGTCAGTGCCATGGGTTCTCGCTTTCTATGTATGGGGCGCCCCGCGACGGGGCCTTAATCTACGTGAGCTGTCCCACGATAACGCAGGAACGGCGCGGTGTGGAGCGCGTTTGCCCAGTTCAAAAAGAATGCGGATGCCGAATGAGTGGGCGGTGCGGGCTGCGAACAGGCTATGAGCTGGGCGCAGAGACCGGCTCCCATGCAATAAACGCCCAGCGAACCTTACGGATATGGTCGAGCATATAGCGCCCCTGCGGCACGCCCTTGGAGCCCGGCTCACCGGCATGGGGATTCTCGATCATGTGCTGGGCGATGTAGTCGCGCAGACGGTCGACCTTATCCTCGTTGCCATGCTCAAGCATGCGGGAAAAGTCCGCCACGCCCGCTTCAAGGCTGTCGAAGGTATCGCGACGCGGCGATTCAAAGTACGTGACCTGCGGCAGGGCACCCATCTGAATGAGGATATTAAAGGCATACACAAAGCCATTACTGCAGGTAACCGAGGCACCGATGGCATTCATCAAGTGCAGGTCATAGCGCGGGCTGGAGTTAGCGACCATCGTGACAGCACAACGCCGACGAGCCGTACGATCAAGCTTGGCAAGTGCGCCTTTCAGGTTGGTCGTTGTTACCGAACGACTGGCAAAGGCAACATCCACCGCTTTCGCAACCGGCCCAACCAAATCCCAATCATCATCCCAAGCAAGCTCAAGCGGTGTAATGCGACCCGCGAGCCCATAGTACTCAATGCCAGCATCAAGCGTGCCCAACATAGCAGGCGAGAAGTCAGCCGCAATCACAGGGTGCCCGGCTTGCGCAAGCGGAATAGCAATCGACCCAGCCCCGCACCCCATATCCAGCACGGATTCACCAGGCTTTAACGCCAACAGCTTCATAAAGTCCCGGGCATACGGGGCAGTCTCCAACGGCCGAAAATGCCGAGCCCTTTTATCCCACTCAAAAGAATCATCAGCCCGCCGCCGACCAGCTTGCAGACGCATCCACTCCTGATTCCAATCAGCAGAAAGAAGCTCAGAGCGAGCATTCCCATCAATCACGGGCCAACCTCCTAGCAACAAAAAAGCGACTCCTCCCAAAAGAAGAGCCGCAACCAGCATATATCAGAAAGAACCGTTCCAACGCCAAACCGCCATACCAGCAAAGTGGGGCAGAAGCGAAGCGACTGCCAAAGGGATAGAACCCAACCGAGGGCCCGTTGTGCGGGAGCCCCGGGGAGGGCAAATATATAAGGTCGATCGCGAGTTCCGCACGAGCCGGAGAGCACTTAATGTGCTCTCCGTGCGAGTCAGGACTGTCCGAGCAGGCGACCTTATATATTTGCCCTCCCCGGGGCTCCTCGCCAGTCCCCCTCAGCTAGTTCTTCAGCGAGTTCAGCGGCGCCGGGAATCGACCACCGCGGTGGGCAAGCACGGTGCCGGCGTTGGGGTTCACCGGCATGATGGGCGCACGGCCGAACAGGCCGCCGTACTCGACGCAGTCGCCCACGCCCTTGCCGATGGCGGGAATCACGCGGACGGCCGTGGTCTTGTTGTTGATGACGCCGATGGCCATCTCGTCGGCGATGATGCCGGCGATGGTCTCGACCGGGGTGTCGCCGGGGATGGCGATCATGTCCAGGCCAACGGAGCACACACAGGTCATGGCCTCGAGCTTCTCGAGCGAAAGCGCGCCGGCTTCGACGGCGGCGATCATGCCGGCGTCCTCGGACACGGGGATAAAGGCGCCGGAGAGACCGCCTACGCTGGAGCTGGCCATGACGCCGCCCTTCTTGACGGCATCGTTGAGTATGGCGAGCGCACAGGTCGTGCCCGGGCCACCGCAGGTGCCCACGCCGATGATCTCGAGGATGCGGGCAACGGAGTCGCCGATGGCAGGCGTGGGAGCCAGCGACAGGTCGACAATGCCTTTCTCGACACCCAGACGGCGGGCTGCCTCACGGCTCATGAGCTCGCCGGCGCGGGTGATCTTAAAGGCGGTCTGCTTGATTTTCTCGGCAACCTCCATCATCGAGGCGGAGTCGGGGAGCGTCTCCAAGGCAGCAGCCATAACGCCGGGGCCCGAGACGCCAACGTTGATGACGGCGTCGGCCTCGGCACCGCCGTGGACGGCGCCCGCCATAAACGGGGAGTCCTCGACCATGTTGGCAAAGCAGACAAACTTGGAGGCGCCAACGGAATCCTGGTCGGCCGTGAGCTTGGCGGCATCGATGATGGTCTGGGCGGCCATGAGCAC
>DBGFLF010000247.1:0-3383 GCA_048528725.1 Collinsella sp. | reverse complement strand
GAATCGTCACGGCGAACGCGATCGAGCTCATCGTTGGCCTCGGCAATCTGGAGACCCAGGTCGCTTGCCTGTGCACGCGCCTCGTCACGCGAACGGGTGAGCTCGTCAACGCGCGGACGGGCGGCACGAACGGCCTCGGCAGCCTGCTCGCGGCGCTTGGAGATGCGCACGCGCTCGACCTCGGCATTGTTGGCGCTTTGCTCCAGGCGGCCGATCTCGGAGAGCAGCGAGCGGCGCTCGCCCTCAAGACGGGCGATCTCACCGGCGGCATCGCCCTCGGCGGCACGGGCCTCCTCGACGGCAGCGTTGGCCTCAACGACTTGGTCCGAAGCGTGCTCAAAGATGGCAGCCAGATCGGGTTCCAGGCCCTCGAGCTCACGGATGCGGCGCTTGCGCTCCAAGGCACCCGAAGCCTCGCCGGCATCAAGCCCCACGCGCACCAGGCCGCCGCAGGCGACGCGGGCGCCATCGGGGGTCACGTAAGTCACGCCTTCAACGACCGGCGCCGACAGCGCGGCAGCAAGATCGTCCACGACGTAATAGCCGCCGAGCAACGCCTCGACGACGGGACCGTAGCCTGCGCGTACGGACAGACGATCAACCAGACGGGTACCGGCAGCGCCCTCGGCGGCAGCAGAGCCGCTCACGCCGCGCGCCACCAGCAGCGCCTCACCCGAGGCCTTCTTTTGGTCCAGAGCCGCACGACCGGCACGCTCAAGCGCGGCGGCGTCATCAAATAACAGGGCATCGATATCGCCGGCAAGTAGCTGCTCCACCAGGCCCTCAAGCTCGCGCGGGGCCTCGAGCACGTCGCCCAGACGACCCGAGACATCGTCGCCCAACGCACCCACCAGACGGCTCACGAGCGGCGAGCTATCGGCCATGCGGGCATCAAACTTCTTTTGGCTGGCAAGCTCCGAGCGCACCTCGGACAGCTTGTTGCGCGCCTCACTCTCACGATTACGCAGGTCCTTCAGGGCCGCGCGTGCCGTCTCGGTGGCCTCACGCGCATCGGCCTGGGCCTGGCGCGCTTCCTCAAGAGCGCCTTCAAGCTCCTCGGCGCGGTCGCGACGGCTCTCGAGCGAGGCCGTGACCTCCTCGAGCTGTTCATCGATCTGCTCCAGGCGCGAGGCATACATGTTGTCCTCGACCTCGGCATTGCTCAAGGAATCCTTCACCTTGGCGAGCTCGAGCGCGGCGTTATCGGCTACGCGCTGCACATCGCGTTGTTCGCGCGTAAGCTTCGAAATCTGATTGTCGAGCGCCACGCGCCGCTCGTGGAGCTCGGCGGCGGCAGGACCAGCGGCGTCAACGTCCTCCTGGGCCTGCATATGCGCACCGGTCACTTCCTCAAGCTGCGCACGCGCGTCCTCAAGCTCCTCGACCACGCGACGACGCTGATGCTCGGAGCTCGAAATCTGACCGCGCATGTCAGACAGGCGCGACACCATGCTGTGGCCCTTTTCCTCGAGCAGGCGCATGTCGGAGTTAATGCGGCCGACCACATCTTGCATATGGCGGCGTTGCTCGCCCAGGTCGCCCACAAACAGGCCCTTTTCCTCGAGCATGACCTGGAGCTTCTCGAGCTCGCGCTCCTTTTCGCCCAAGCGGTACTGCGCAAGCTCAAGCTCGGCCGCGCCCTCCTTGGAGCGGCTCTCCAGGTCGTTCCACTGCGACTGCAGCGAACGCAGCTCATCGACGGCCAGCATCTGCGTAAGCTCGTTCGCGCGCGAGGACAACTCTTTGTACTTGCGCGCACGATCGACCTGACGCTCCAGCGGTCGCAGCTGACGGGCGATTTCCTTATTGATGTCGCGGGCACGCGTCAGGTGCTCGTCCATCGACTTAATCTTTTTGAGCGCACGCTCCTTGCGGCGCTTGTGCTTGGAGATGCCGGCGGCCTCCTCGATGAGGGCGCGGCGCTCCTCGGGGCGGCTCTGCAAAATGGCGTCGAGCTTGCCCTGGCTGATGATGGAATGCGTATCCTTGCCCAGGCCCGAATCGTGCAAGATGTCCTGAATGTCCATCAGGCGGCACGGGCTCGAGTTGATGAGGTACTCGCTTTCGCCCGAGCGATACATACGACGGGTGATGGCGACCTCGTCAAAATCGACGGGCAGCATATGGTCCGAGTTATCGAGCACAAGCGTGACCTCGGCGACACCCACCGGCTTGCGCGCTGACGAGCCCGAGAAGATGACATCCTCCATGGCCTGGCCGCGCAACTGCTTGGCGCTCTGCTCGCCCAGGACCCACAGGATGGAGTCGGAGATGTTCGATTTTCCCGAGCCGTTGGGACCGACGATGACGGTCAGGCCCGGCTCAAACGTCATATGGGCGCGGTCGGCAAACGACTTGAACCCTTTGAGCGTGAGGGACTTGAGATACACGGTTCCTCGCTTACACGTGCTTCTTATTGAGAATCACGCCGTTGGTGGTGTAACCCATACGGTCGAGCGCCTCAAGCGCGGCGGCTCCCTCGGCTTCCTTCTTAGAGGAACCGGAACCGCGACCCTGGCGAATACCATCGATCAAAACCACAGCGGTAAAGGTGGGCGCATGCGCCGGGCCCTCGGAGCCAACGAGCTTGTACGCCGGAGGTTCGTGACCGTCGGCTTGCACGCACTCCTGCAAAAACGACTTGGGGTTCGCAGGATGCTCGGCACGCTCGGAAGCCAAATGCGGCTTAAGTGTACGGTGAATGAACTCCGCCGCCGCATCCCAGCCGGCATCCAGGTACAGCGCGCCCACGAGCGACTCATAGACGTTCTCGAGGGCCGAATGCAGGCCGCGCGCACCGGTACCGGTCTCGGAGGCACCAAAGATGATGATGTCGTCAATGCCCAGCTCGTGAGAAACCTCGGACAGCGTAGCGCCCGAGACAAGCGACACCTTCAGGCGCGTGAGCTTGCCCTCGTCAAACTCCGGATAGGACTCAAACAGGGAGCGTGCGACCACAGCGCCCAAAATGGAATCGCCCAAGAACTCAAGGCGCTCATAGCTGGCAGAAACCGGCTGGCCCTCGACTGCCGAGGGATGCGTAAGCGCCGCGCGCAGCAGCACCTTATTGTTGAACTCGTGGCCCAAGATTTCCTGGGCGCGCGTAAGTCGTTCGGATAAAGCCAAGACTTAGGCCTCCTTGGCAGCTTCGATAGCGTCGACGGCGTCGGCGACAGAGTTGAGCGAGAGCAGAGTCTCGTCATCGATCTCGAGGTTGAACTCGTCCTCGATAGCCGTAACCAGCTGCAGGCGCTCGAGCGAGTTGGCATCGAGGTCGTCAAAGGTGGTCTCCTCGCTAATTTCGGCAACATCGACGCCCAGAACGTCAGCAGCGACCTCGGCGATCTTGTCGAAGATTTCGGAGCGGTCCATAGCGCTTCCTC
>DBGFLF010000246.1:0-4580 GCA_048528725.1 Collinsella sp. | reverse complement strand
CACGCCGATGGCGTTGCGGTTTTGGCAGGGCACCTCCACGAGGCCACCGACGGGGTCACAAACGAGGCCCAGCAGGTTACTTAGCGCGATGGAACTGGCGTCGAGAGCCTGCTCGGGCGTGCCGCCGAGCATCTGCACCAGCGCGGCGGCTGCCATGGCGGCGGCGCTTCCGACCTCGGCTTGGCAGCCGCCCTCGGCGCCGGCAACGCAGGCGCTTGTGGTGAGGTTGAGGCCGATGGCGGCTGCGCAGTAGAGCGCGTCCATGACCTGCTCGTCGTCGAGCTGAAGGTGATCGGCGAGCGCCAGCACGCAGCCGGGCACAACACCCGCGGAGCCGGCTGTGGGGGCGGCGACGATCACGCCCATGGTAGCGGAGCGCTCGAGCACGGCCATGGCGCGGGCAACGGCGTCGGTCTGGACGGCGCCCATCAGGCTTGCACTGAAATCGTTGCGGCGGGTTGCTTCGACGAGCTTGGCCTCGCCGCCGATAAGTCCGCCGAGCGAGCGCTGTGGATTTGCGATAGGGGTCGTGGTCTCCTCGCGCATGACGTCGAGCACGCGGCGCATGGCGGCGACGGCGTGGGCCTCACCGGTCAGACGTGCCTCGCGTACGGCCATGACGGCGCCGATGCTGAGCCCCAGTTCCTCACACGCATCGAGCAGCTGCTCGCCGTCGTCGAAGATCTCCTTTGCCGAGACACCGGGGGAGAGCGATGAGGCTGAGCCGGGAAGCTCGATAAAGGTCGCGTAATCGACATTGTCGAGCTTGCGTAGCATCGGGATAACGGTGTCGTCGGGCGCGCCGTCGGTCTCAAAGACGGAGTAGGCCTGGCCGCCCACTTCGGTGCGGTAGGTGCGGCAGAAGGCGATGTTCACGTGGGCGTAGGCGAGCAGGTTGGTGAGCGCGGCGAGCACGCCGGGGACGTCGTAGTGCGCCACGAAGAGTGTGGAGTACATACCCGAGATGTCGACGCCGACGCCGTTAATGCGGCTGATGCGCATCTTACCGCCGCCCAGGCTCTCACCGCGGACCTGTGCCGTGGCGCCCGTGTCGTCGACCATGTCGATGTCGACGGTATTGGGGTGGATGGAGGCGTCGTCGCCCTTGATGTCAAAGTGATATTCGAGTCCCTGCTCGCGTGCGAGGTCGAAGGCCTGCTTGATGTTCTCGTCGTCGGTATCGAGGCCCAGGATGCCCGCGACGAGCGCGCGGTCGGTGCCGTGGCCGCGGTAGGTGTGGGCGAAGGAGTTCCACAGGCCAAAGGTGACTTTGGTGATGCGGCCTTCCAGCAGGCTGGCGGCAACTTGGGCGCACCGCAGGGCGCCGGCGGTGTGCGATGAGCTGGGGCCGACCATGACGGGGCCCAAGATCTCGAATGCCGAGGTCGTAGCTAGTGTTTGTGGCTTGCCTGCCATATGCGCTCCTGTTCTATCCCATCGTCCCGAGGGGCGGGGCATACTCTGTCCCGCCGTTCCGAGGGCTTTAGTATTTGGTCGCCTGCTCGGACAGTCCTGCTCGCACGGAGGCCACATTAAGTGGCCTCCGGCTCGTGCGGAACTCGCGATCGACCAAATACTAAAGCCCTCGGAACTTAGGATACATGGTTGGAGTCGCTCTGCTGCGAAATTTATCGTCCTATGACCTATTCCATGTCCCAGGTCGGCTCATCTTCACCATCTTTAAATAAAAAAGAAGTACCGGTTGGAGCCGGTACTTCTTTTGGTGCGTTGTTTCTTGGCTGTAGCTTTTGCCGTTAGCTTACAGGCCGCAGGCTGCTTTGAGTTCTTCGACTCGGTCGGTCTTCTCCCAGGTGAAGTCGGCGTCTTCGCGGCCGAAGTGGCCGTAGGCTGCCGTCTTCTCGTAGATCGGGCGACGCAGGTCCAAGTCGCGGATGATGGCGCCCGGGCGCAGGTCGAAGGTCTTCTCTACGGCTTCAACGATCTTGTCCTCGGCGACCTTAGCGGTACCGAATGTGTCGACCATGATTGAGAGGGGCTTGGACACGCCGATGGCGTAAGCCAGCTCGACTTCGCAGCGGTCGGCCAGACCGGCGGCGACGACGTTCTTGGCGACCCAGCGCGCGGCATACGCGGCGGAGCGGTCGACCTTGGTGCAGTCCTTGCCGCTAAAGGCACCGCCGCCGTGACGGCCGTAGCCGCCGTAGGTGTCGACGATGATCTTGCGGCCGGTCAGGCCCGTGTCGCCCATGGGGCCGCCCACAACGAAGCGACCGGTGGGGTTGACGTAAATGTCGGCGTTGTCCCACGGCATATTCTCGGCAGCCATGACCGGGGTGATGACGTGCTCGATGAGGTCGGCCTTGATCTTGCTCATGTCCTCGATCTCGGCGGCGTGCTGCGTGGAGATGACGATGGTCGTGACCTCGACGGGCTTGCCGTTCTCGTAGCGCACGGTGACCTGGGTCTTGCCGTCGGGACGCAGATAGGGCAGGGTGCCATCATGACGTACGGCAGCCAGGCGCTCTGCCAGGCGGCTTGCCAGGTAGTGCGGCATGGGCATGAGGGTCTTGGTCTCGTTGGAAGCGTAGCCAAACATCATGCCCTGGTCGCCGGCGCCGATCAGGTCGATCGGGTCGGTAGTAGCGCCGGTCTGGGTCTCGAAGGACTCGTCGACGCCCTGGGCGATATCGGGCGACTGCTCGTGGATAAGGCTCATAACGCCGCAGGTATCGCAGTCAAAACCGTACTTGGCGCGGTTGTAGCCGATGCGGCGAATAACGCCACGGGCGATCTCCTGCACGTCGACGTAGGCCTGGGTGCGGATCTCGCCGGCAACGATGACGGTGCCGGTGGTCACGAGGGTCTCGCAGGCGCAGCGGACGTTCTCGACGTTGGCGGGCACACCGTTGGGCGCAATGTAGCCCTGCTCCTGGAGCTCTATTTCTTTGGCGAGGATTGCGTCGAGGACGGCGTCACTGATCTGGTCAGCGATCTTATCGGGATGGCCTTCGGTCACCGACTCCGACGTAAATACAAAGGACCCGTGTTGGGGCGGGATGGAACGAAGCTCTTCTGACATGATTGTCCTTTCAAAAACGTGTCCCGGCGACCGTTACCATTCCGCCGGGCTCTCTATGCAAGGGCACATCATAGCGCGTAAATCAAACATTCACACCCTTTCCGCACCTACTCATTGGGGACAAACTTAATTCACCAGCCGGGTACTCATTGGGGACAGCCTTAAATGACCGGCCTCACCTAAGTGCCGACAGGTTGCCCAAAGAATGGTCATTTAAGTCTGTCCCCAATGAGTAGGTCGGTGCCCTTTGTGCGGAGGTTGCTTTGATGCTTTATACTGGTGCGGTTAGACATCCATCCTGCAATCGAGGAGATTTCCATGGCATCAGACGTTCGCGTCCGCTTTGCACCCTCACCGACGGGCAAGCTGCACATCGGCGGCGCCCGCACCGCTATCTATAACTGGGCTTTCGCCCGCGCAAACGGCGGCACGTTCATCCTGCGCATCGACGACACCGACCCCACCCGCTCCACCGACGAGAACACGCAGATCATCCTGCGCGCCATGCGTTGGCTGGGCCTGGACTGGGACGAGGGTCCCGAGGTGGGCGGCGATTTTGGCCCCTACGCCCAGACCGAACGCCTGGACCTGTACAAGCAGGCTGCCCAGAAGCTTTGGGACGAGGGCAAGGCCTATCCTTGCTTCTGCACCAAGGAGCAGCTCGACGCCGACCGCAAGGCCGCGCAGGAGCGCAAGGACCCCTTCCAGGGCTATCAGCGCCGTTGCCGCGATCTTGATCCCGAGGAGGCCCGCCGCCGCATCGCGGCCGGGGAGTCTTACGTCCTGCGCATCAAGGTGCCCGAGGACCGCGGCGACGTCGTCATCCACGACGCCGTCCACGGCGAGGTGACCTTCGACGCCAAGGAGCTCGACGACTTTGTCATCTTCCGCTCCGATGGCACGCCCACGTACAACTTCGCGACCGTCGTCGACGACGCCATGATGAAGATCACCCACGTCATCCGCGGCGACGATCACCTGTCCAACACCCCGCGCCAGGTCATGGTCTACGAGGCCCTCGGCGCGCCCGTGCCCACGTTCGCCCACATCTCCATGATTCTGGGCGCCGACGGCAAGAAGCTCTCCAAGCGCCACGGCGCCACCTCGGTGGAGGAGTACCGCGACGCCGGCTACCTGTCCGATGCCTTCGTCAACTACCTGGCGCTGCTCGGCTGGTCGCTCGACGGCGAGACTACGATCATCCCGCGCGACGTCCTGGCCAGCAAGTTCTCGCTCGACCGCATTTCCAAGAACCCCGCGACCTTCGACCCCAAGAAGCTCGACTGGGTCAATGCCGAGTACATCAACGGTATGTCCGACGCCCAGTTTGCCGACGAGGTCATGGTTCCCGAACTGCATGAGGCAGGTCTCATCGAGGGCAACGTCGAGTACGGCGAGGACTGGATCGACGCGCTTGCCGCTATCGTCAAGCCGCGCACTAAGATGCCGGCCGACGCCGTGACCGTCGCCGCCCCCATCTTTGCCACGGCCGAGACGCTCGAGTATGACGAGAAATCCGTCAACAAGGGCCTGGCCAAGG
>DBGFLF010000245.1:0-3092 GCA_048528725.1 Collinsella sp. | reverse complement strand
TCCGCCGACCGGTTGCCGTTTCCACACTCGCTGCCCAATCGCTCAGGGTATCTGCTCTGAGAAGCTTCCCGAGTTTAAGGAAGTCGCACCGGGCCACTGCTGCGCGTGCCACTTCGCGGAGCCGTTCCCGATCAAGGAATCGCACATCGACCTGTAGCCGGTTGTTATCGTCCGGGCCCGCGCTGGACTTAGTTTTCAGAACGTCCTCGACCATGGAAACCCCCTTATCCTGCTCCTTCGGAGCCGCGGATAAGGGGGTTTCCTGGTCTGCGGAATGTTCTGAAAACTAAGTCCAGCACGGGCCCTGTGTTACCACTGCAGAGGGGTGCGATTCCTTGATCGCTCACTTAATCTAATGGGAAAGATATCGAGGCCGGAGCTTTAGCTCCGGCCTCCTTATATAAGGGCTAGGCAAAGCCGAGCCACTAAATTTATATCAGCTCCCAGAACATGTTTGAGAACTGTGCCTGAAGTATGTATTTGCAGGCCCCGAATCGGTGTTGCCTCCCGGCGCATTCCGCAGGGGGAGCGATATTTTGCAGCACGAAGTGCGAAGCAAAATATCGCTCATGCCCGAGGACGCGCCGGGAGGCAACACCGATTCGGGGCCGAACATATAGATCTACCAGCGCATTTACAAATTCGTAAACTTTTTTGAAAAAAGTGCTTGCACAGTTCTCGAATCATAGGTTATTATCTTCCTCGTTGAACGCGCGGGTCCAACAACGCGAACCGCGAATCAACAACATAGCATGTCGGAGTGGCGGAATTGGCAGACGCGCTAGCTTGAGGTGCTAGTGACCGCTTTTTGGTCATGCGGGTTCAAGTCCCGCCTCCGACACCATCGCATTTAAGAAGCCTCTTCGGAGGCTTTTTTGTTACCGATAGACGGTGAGGTCCACGATGGAAACGCTTGAACGCAACGAGTGGGCAGATGTTGCCCAACTGGTCGAGATCACGAGCGATGCTGTCATCATCTGTGAGCTCGACGGAACCATTCTGCATGTGAATAATCGCTTACTTGGTTTGATGTGCGAGGAACGCGCCGACGTCATCGGTGGAGATGTTAAAGACGTCCTGTACTCATCCGCTTTTGAACGTGCGACGGAACATCGTCTGCCATTTGAAACTGATGGCTCCGAGAACGAACTGATGCTCAAGCTGAGTGACGGCTCCTTTATCCCCGTCTTGGTTCGTGCGGGCTCCGTGACGCCTCCACGCATCTTTGGGCGCCGCGCGCCACGTGTCCTGGTGGCGCTCCATAGCATCGAAGAACAGTATTCTCACGACCGTCAACTCAAGCGTGCGTTATCGGAGCTTAGAGTGGCGAACAAGCGTCTCTCTGGCACGCTCTCGGTCATTATGAGCACTGTGGGCTCCGATGAGTTACCCAGCCTGCTTGATACTGTTTTGAACCAGCTTGTAGGAACGCTCGATGCTTCGGGTGCCGCTATCTATTTTTCTGAGAGCGGCGGTTTTAAACTTCGCGGTGTTTCCAAGGAGCTGTACGACAGCTACCTGCCTGAGTTTTTGCCGTATGGCGCTGGCATTCCGACGTATGTTCTTCGTGAGTCGCGTGCCTGTCGCTTGTCGATTCAACAGGACCTTGAGGGCGATAAGGCCGCCTCCGGTATGTTCATGGACTTGGACAATCGTTCTAAGCACCTGTTGCGCGTGCAGGATATGCCTCCGTACCGCAGCGAGATCTGTCTTCCCGTTTTTTACGGTACGCAGATCCTTGGCGTGCTGGAAGTTGGTTGGAAACGCCCCCAGGCACCGCTCGCCTATGACGTTAATGTACTCGAGGTCATTTGCGATTACTTGTCTATCCAACTGGTCGGCATGGCATCGAGTCTTCGCTCTCGTCGCACGGCCGAGCTTGGCCGCTCGCTCAATGTCTTACGTGATGAGTTGTTTACCTTTCTAGACGATTCCGTCGCGGCTACCCAGGCGGTATCGTCCGAGATCTGCAATATGCTCAACTGCCATTTTTGCCCTGTTGAGTATGACGCCAGTCTGGATTCCTACGTCATAGATTTTGAAGGCGGCAGTCGCGTTGCTTTGCCGGACGATCCCGAGAAGCTTTTCTTTTCCACGACGGCGCCAGCGGCACGTCTGGGGGCTGGCCCTGATGGCTTTGAGGCATCTGTTTTGGGGGGTACGAGTGCCGAGGACCTTAAACACGTCCGTATAACTCGCGTTGACGAATCGATGCCTATGGGAGGCTGGCTTAGGGCGCATGGTCTGCCTTGTCAAGGTCTCTACGTCGACTCCGGCATCGAGGCGGGGCACCCGCGCTCTGAGGGCGATGGCAAGCACAGTAACGACGCGATTGTTCCTGCTTCTGTTGCGAAGAGCCCGACGACGCGCGCGCTGCTGCTTCGTGATGGTAGCCAAGAGCCGATTGATGACCTTGAATATGACTACTTGGTGCACTTGGCGCATGACTTTGAACTGATCTACGAAGGCGAATCTCAAAAGCGCGAGGAGCGCCATATCGCTCAGACGCTCCAGATTGGCATGAGAAATTCCTTGGGGGATGTTCCGGGTATCGCAACCGATTCGGTGTACCTGTCGGCCACGAATTCGGCGTTGGTCGGAGGCGATTTCTATACGCTCATTCGTCTTCCCGACGACTGCGCCGTCATGATTCTGGGTGATGTGTCTGGCAAAGGCATTGAGGCCGCATCGATGTCCGCGCTCGTCAAGACGGCCCTGACGGCATATGCCTGGGAGGGCGCTGGACCGGCCCGCATGGCACGCTCCCTTAACAGCATGCTCATGGGCTTTTCGAGGGTCGAGACGTTCGTGACGGCCTTTATCGCCAAGATTGACCTTAAAGCCGGACGCGCAACGTATTGTTCGGCGGGCCATCCTCCGACCATGGTCATCAGGCCAGAGTCGATGCCGCTGGGTGGCGGCGAGGCCCGTGGGGGAGAGGTTGAGCTGCTTGGATGCCAATCGGGCGTAATCGGTGCCTTTGAGAGCATGGTGTACGAGACAGGCGTGTTTACGTTTGCCCCCGGCGACATGCTCTTCATGTATACGGATGGAACGATTGAGGCCCGCGACCGCACCGGAGCGTTCTTTGG
>DBGFLF010000244.1:0-6415 GCA_048528725.1 Collinsella sp. | reverse complement strand
CAGGGCCAGGGCTACGGCCAGGGTTACTAACGAGCCATTTCGCACATGCCGAAGCCAGAGGGGCTGTCCCATCAACGCGGGACAGCCCCTCTTTTCTTATTGATCCGTTGGGGACGGAGGAAAACGGATCATTTGGAAATGGCAAGGGCATGGTTTGATTGCGCGACCCACCCCGGTCTGGCGGCTGCCGATTCGGTGCGGTTGGAAAGGGCGATTTGGCTCCATCGCGACCGGTGGTACTCTTGTATCCGTTTGAAATCGAGCGAAGGAGTGCCGCTATGGAGCAATCGAGCCTGTTTGGTGACGGCGTGGACATCGATACCGAAACGCCCGCGAGCACGGATACCGCCGTACCGGCCGATGCCCGTGCCCAGGCGGCAGCGCGTGCGGCCGAGCTGCGCCACGAGCTCGATTACCACGCCTATCGCTACTACATGCTCGATGCGCCCGAGATCACGGACGCCGCCTTTGACAAGATGCTCGTTGAGCTGCAGGAAATTGAGGCCACCTACCCCGACCTGGTGACGCCCGACAGCTATACCCAGCGCGTGGGCGGGTACGTGAGCGAGCAGTTTACGCCGGTCACGCACATGGCACGCATGTATTCCATGGACGATGCCATGGATCTGGACGAGCTCGACGCGTGGCTCCAGCGCACCGAGGATGCGCTCGGTGCCGGTAGCGTCACCTATACCTGCGAGCTTAAGATCGACGGTCTGGGCGTGGCGCTTACCTACCAAAACGGCACCTTTGTGCGCGCTGCCACGCGCGGCGACGGCACCACGGGCGAGGACGTGTCGCTTAACGTGCGTACCATCAAGGATGTGCCCATGCACCTGTCCGAGCCGGCGCTCGCCCACATGGGCGCCGACCGCGAGCGTACCATTGAGGTGCGCGGCGAGGTCTATATGCCCAAGGGCAGCTTTGTTCGTCTGAACGACGAGGCCGATGCCGAGGGTCGCGACCCCTTCGCCAACCCGCGCAACGCTGCCGCCGGCAGCCTGCGCCAAAAGGATCCCAAGGTCACGGCGCGTCGCGACCTGGCCACCTTTATCTACGCCATCGCCGATACCGATCCGCTGCACGTTCACAGCCAGCGCGAATTTCTCGACTGGCTGCGCAACGCCGGCTTTAGCGTCAACCCCAACGTGGCTCGTTGCGCCACGCCGGCCGAAGTCCACGAGTTCTGTGCCCAGGCGCTCGAACACCGCGGTGACCTGGACTACGACATCGACGGCGTGGTCGTAAAGGTGGACAGCTTCCAGCAGCAGCTCGACCTGGGCTTTACCGCCCGCGCGCCGCGCTGGGCCATCGCCTTTAAGTTCCCGCCCGAGGAAAAGCAGACCGTCCTGCGCGAAATTCGCATCCAGGTGGGCCGCACCGGTGTGCTCACACCGGTCGCCGAGTTCGACCCGGTGACGGTCGCCGGCTCCACCATCGCGCGCGCCACGCTGCATAACATCGACGAGATCCGTCGCAAAAACGTGCGCGAGGGCGATACCATCATCGTGCACAAGGCAGGCGACGTAATCCCGGAGGTCGTGGGCCCGGTGCTCGACAAGCGCCCGGCCGATTCGGTCGACTGGCACATGCCCGAGGTCTGCCCCGTGTGCGGCAGCCCCGTGGTCCACGAGGATGGCGAGGTGGCCTACCGCTGCGTCTCCATCGACTGCCCCGCGCAGCTCAAGGAGCGACTGCTTCACTGGGTGAGCCGCGGCTGCATGGACGTCGACGGCCTAGGCGACGAGATCGTCGACAAGATGATCGCCGCCGGGCTGATCCACGATGTCGCAGACTTCTACCAGCTCACGGTCGACGACATCGCCGGCCTGGACACGGGCCGCACCTATGCCAGCTCCAACAGCAAAAAGGGCGTCAAGAAGGGCGACCCCATTCCGGTAGGCCTCAAGACGGCCGAGAAAATCATCGCCGAGCTCAACAAGTCCAAGAGCCAGCCGCTCGGTCGCGTGCTGTTTGCCCTGGGCATCCGCCATGTGGGCAAGAGTGTGGGTGAGGTCATCGCCGAGCGATTCCTGTCGATCGACAAGCTTATCTTGGCGAGCGAAGAGGACATCGCCGAGTGCGAGGGCATCGGTCCCAAGATTGCGGCGAGCGTCAAGCAGTTCCTGGCCGTGCCCGAAAACCTTGCCGTGCTGGAACGTCTGCGCCAAGCGGGCCTTTCGCTCGAGGTCGACCTGGGCGCCGCGCATACGCAAGCCGCAGCCGACGCTGGCGTGGCGGGCGAGCTCGCCGACGCACAGCCGCTCGCGGGTCTGACCTTCGTGCTCACCGGCACGCTCGTCAACCGCACCCGCGACGAGGCAGGTGCAGCGCTCAAGGTACTCGGCGCCAAGGTTTCGGGCAGTGTGTCAAAGAAGACGAGCTACCTGGTCGCCGGTTCCAAAGCGGGCTCCAAGCTCACCAAGGCCGAGCAGCTGGGCGTACCCGTGCTGGACGAGGACGCGCTCGAGCAGATCTTAGCTACTGGTGAGGTGCCGGAGGCGTAATGGATATCGAGAATCGCAATTGCTCGCAGGTGGAAGGGCGCGCGAGGCATTCCCAAGTGCAGGCAAAAGAGCGCTTAATGATGCGAATTTGCGTTGCCGAGCGCGAGCGCGCGGCGGGTGCATCTCGCGATGCCTTTGAGGCGTTGACCGAGTTAGAGGCGAGGCTCGGTCTAGCCTAGAGAGACCGGCACCGTGATCTGCGTCACGTAGGTTGCCGGATCATCGCTGATGATGTCATCGATCAGGGCGATCTCGCGCGATGGACCGGCGGGCGTCAGGTTGTGTTCGCGCATATAGCTGAGCAGCTGCTCATAGCGTGGGGCTGCTTGCCCGTGCGTGCCGCGGAAGCTTATGGTCAGGCAGCGCGCGGCAGGTCGCGTCTCAACGTCGCCCAAGTACCCATCGGTGTCATCGAGCAGCAGAAAGACCTCGTCGTAGCCGTCAAAGTCACCGGTTGCCAGGCGTTCGGGCGCGATACCTACACCCAGATTGCCCAGATAGGCAAAGGTTTCGTGCTGTCCCTGCTGAAGCTGGCGGATATGCCATCCCAGCGAATAGGCGTCGGTGGGATTGACGCGCTCGTGCAGCGTGGCACAGCGAAGTTCGGGTTCCTCGATTTCGCTAATGGTGTCGAGATCAGCATTCAAAGCGCCATGAAGCAAGGCAAGCCGCTGGTCAATCTTGCGCGACATGCGCTCCAGCTCACGCCGCTTGTGCTCAATTAACTCCTGTTGCTTGGTCAGTTGCCGTTGCATCAAATCCATATCGCGCGTAGTGACAAACTCGCGAATTTGCGCCAGCGGCAGGTCGAGAACGCGCAGGTTGCCGATGGTGTTGAGGGTAGAGAGCTGCCGGGATCCGTAGTAGCGGTACCCACTCGCCGGATCGACATATGCCGGCTCCAATAGCCCCATCTGTTCGTAATGGCGCAGTGTGCCCACGCTCAAATTGAGCAAGCGCGCCACCTCGCCAATGCGGAGCAGGCCCTCGGTGTGTTCGCTTGGCATGTCGGTCACAGGACCGCTCCTTTCGGTAAAACAGGGGAGAGGCGCTAGGCCTGCGTCGCCTCGCTACGCTGCCAACTTGTCAAAAGCCCCGCGCCGGTTGAGCACGGTAAACGCGACAACACAGATGACTGCCGACAAAATCGATCCGCACGGCGAAGCGATGCCCATGGGAAACAACGTATCGGAATAGGCGTTCGACAGTAGCCACGCGCCCGGCACGCGAATGAGCGCCACGGCCAGCACGTTGTGCGCAAAGCCGATGTAGCTCTTGCCGTATGCAGCGAAAAAGCCGCTAAAGCAAATGTGGATGCCGGCAAAAATCGCGTCGAAAATATAGCTGCGCATATAGCCGGTACCGGCCGCGACCACCGCGGGGTCCTTGGCAAAAAAGCCGATAAACGCCGGCGCCACCAGCCACATCAGCACCGTGATCAGGCAGCCGTACACTACCGAGATGGTCATGGCGTCCTTGAGCACCCGACGCGCGCGGTCGCCCTTGCCCGCGCCGGCATTTTGCGCCGTGAGCGCGCTGACGGTGGCACCCATGGAACTCGGCACAATGAACAAAAAGCTGATCATCTTTTCGACCAGGCCCACGGCGGCGGCGTCGACCAGGCCGCGATGGTTGGCAATGACGGTGATAAACATAAACGCCACCTGGATGCAGCCGTCCTGCACGGCCACGGGCACGCCGATCTTAAGAATGCTGCCGAGCACCTCGGGCTGGGGGCGCAGGTCGCTACGCTTAACGTGGATGTTCGTGCGACGGCTCTTGAGCCACACGAGCGCGAGGGCAACGCTGGCCGTCTGCGCGGTCACCGTGCCAAGCGCCGCGCCCACGGGGCCGAGCCCCATGTGGCCGATAAACAGAAAATCGAGTGCGATGTTGATGATGCATGCCACGCCAATCACGTACATAGGCGAGCGCGAATCGCCCAGGCCGCGAAAGATGGCCGAGAGGATGTTGTATGCGGCGATAAACGGAATGCCTACAAAGCAGATGCGCAGGTAGGCGGCAGTGCCTTCGACCGCTTCGGCCGGCGTGCCAATGAGCGCCACGATCTGCGGGCACAGTGCGAGCAGGACAACGGCCAGCACCACCGAGACGCCCATAAAGAGCGTGATGGTGTTGCCGATGGCGGTCTCGGCGCGGTCGAAGCGGCGCGAGCCTACGGCGTGGCCGACGATGACCGTCGTTCCCATGGCCAGGCCCACGAGCGTCACGGTAATGATATAGAGCGTCTGCGCGCCATTGCCCACGGCGGTGATGCCGGCAGCGCCGCTAAACTGCCCCATCATGTACAGGTCGGCCATGCCGTAGAGCATCTGCAAAAAGTACGAGAGCATATAGGGCAGGGCAAAGACGGCGATGGTCTTGAGGACATTGCCGCGTGTGAGGTCGTGTTCCATGGGCGGGGCTTTCTGGCCGGGTTTGTTTACGTACCAGTGTAGTGAAAACCCTATAACGATTGTAGAGTCAAGGTTTGTGATGACGCCGGAGCGAAAAAGTCTCGCGCACCATTATTCCGAGTGAATATGGACACACATCACGAGAACTCGCCGCCGGCGCTAACCTTGCAGAAAACGATTTCGGAATACTTGACACCATTATTCGGCGCGCAATAATACGTGCGTTTGCGAACAACGTTTGATGGGGGTTGAACCTGCGTGCGCAATCTCAAAATACTGTTTTCCTATCTAGGGACATACCGTCGCGATGCCATCCTCGGCGTGTTCTTTGTGTCGGTCGAGACGGTGCTCGAGCTGTTTATCCCGGTCATCATGGCCAACATCATCGATGTGGGCGTGCCTGCGGGTGATATCAACTACATGCTGCTGCAGGGCGCGTACATGTTGGTGTGCGCTGCGCTTTCGCTGGTACTGGGCTTGGGTTATGCCCGCACGTCCGCCCGCGTTGCCTCGGGCCTAGGCGCTAACCTGCGCGAGGCCGAGTACAAAAAGATTCAGACGCTCGCTTTTGGTAACCTGGACAACTACGACGCCAGCTCGCTCGTCACCCGCATGACCACGGACATCACCGTTATTCAAAATGCTGTGGGCAACGGCTTTCGCCCTATGGTGCGCGGCCCGGTGACGCTTATCGTCGGCCTTATCTACGCGCTGATGCTGTCGCGCCCGCTCGCCACCGTCTTTGCGATCATCTTGCCCGTGCTGGCAATCGTACTGGGCGTCATCACCTATCGCGTCAGTCCGCTCTACCGCCAACTCCAGACCTCGATGGACCACCTCAACGGCGTGGTACAGGAAGACCTCACCGCCGTGCGTGCCGTCAAGGCCTACGTTCGTACCGAGCACGAGGAGGCCAAGTTCGACGCAGTCAATACCGAGCTTGCGCGCACTGCGACAAAGACCTTTGGCAGCGCGGTGCTCAACCTGCCGGTGTTTCAGCTGTCGATGTACGTGGCTGCGCTCTCCATCCTGTGGATTGGCGGCCGCATGATTCTCGCCGGCAAACTGGGCGTGGGCTCGCTCACGGGCTTTATGAGCTACGTGCTGCTGATCATGAATTCGCTCATGATGATTTCCAACGTGTTTTTGCTGCTCACGCGCGCTCTTACGAGTGTGGGCCGTATCGCCGAGGTGCTCGATGAGGAGCCCTTTATCGCCAACCCCGCGGGAGACCTCGCGATTGCGGCGCCAGCGGACGGCAGTATCGAGTTTCGCGACGTTTCCTTTAAATACCGCGCGGATGCAGCCGAGGATGTGCTCGAGCATATCGACCTTCGCATCGAGAGCGGCTCGACGGTGGGCATCCTCGGCGGTACGGGATCGGGCAAGAGCTCGCTTGTGCAGCTGATTGCGCGCCTGTACGACGCTGCCGAGGGCGCCGTGCTTGTGGGCGGACGTGACGTGCGTGACTACGATCTCGCCGCCTTGCGC
>DBGFLF010000243.1:0-3474 GCA_048528725.1 Collinsella sp. | reverse complement strand
GGCAATGCCGCCCTCGGCCTGGACGCGCGCGAGCGCCTCGTTGATCACGGTGCCGCAGTCCACAGCCGCCGCGTAGTCCACCACGGTCACCTTGCCGGTGGCCTTGTCGACCTCGACCTCGGCAATGCCGGCCATAAACGGCGGAGGCGAAACGGGCAGGCAGGCAGAGGCATGCGAGGTCAGCGCGTCGCCGCCCGCGATGTTCTTGACGCACAGGTTGGCAAAGTCGCGCAGCGTAAGGTAACGGTTCTGCTCGCGCGCGGCACGCTCGTCGGACAGACGCACGTACTGGCCATCGAAGACCACGTCGGCGGCGTCCACGTCCCACATCTGGGCTGCCTTGGCGCAAATCTTCTCACGCAGCTCGGTCGCGGCGTTCTTGGCGGCAAGGCCCGTCACGTACGTACCCGAGCTCGCGTACGAGCCGGCATCGAACGGCGACACGTCGGTGTCCACGCCGCGTACCACGATCATTGAACTCTCCACGCCCAGCTCCTCGGCGGCAATCTGCGCCAGGATCGTGTCGACGCCCATGCCGTTATCAGTGGCGCCGGTGCCGATGGTAATGAAGCCGTCCTCTTCCAGGCGCATGTCGATGCCGGCGATGTCCACGTTGGAGATGCCCGAGCCCTGCATGGTGAGCGCGCAGCCCAGGGCGCGCACGCGGTCGCCCAGGTCGACGGCCAGCGGCTTATCGCGCCAGCCGATCATGTCCATCGCACGCAGCAGGCAGCGGTCGAGTGCGCAGGCGCTGAGCTTCTCGTTGTAGTACTGCGGCATGGTCTCGCCCTCGCGCACGATGTTCTTAAGGCGCAGGTCGGCGGGATCCATGTGCAGCATGTCGGCGAGCTCGTTGACGGCGCTCTCCACGGCAAACTGGCCCTGGGTGGCACCGTAGCCACGATACGCGCCGCCGCGGTTGGTATTGGTGTAGACGGCGTCCCAGCTAAAGCGGCTCGCCTTCACGTGGTTGTAGATGGGCAGGCTCTTGTGGCCCGAAAGGCCGATTGTCGTGGTGGCATGCTCGCCATACGCACCAGCGTTGGACAGCGTATGCAGGTCGATGGCCGTGATGGTGCCGTCGTTCATGGCGCCCAGCTTAACGGTCATCTGCATCTGATGGCGCGAGTTGCCCGCGGTGATGGTCTCCTCACGGGTGTAGCAGCAGTAACTCGGACGGCCGGTCTGCTGGGTCACAAACGCAACAAAGATCTCGCAGCAGCCCGTCTGCTTGGAGCCAAAGCCGCCGCCGATGCGCGGCTTAATGACCTGCACCTGCGACTGCGGAATGTCGAGCGACTGCGCGACCATGCGGCGCACGTGGAAGGGCACCTGCGTGGAGGTGGTCACCGAGATACGCCCGAACGCGTCGGTCGTCGCGAAGGCGCGGAAGGTTTCCATGGGCGCGGTCTGCGTGGCCTGGCTGGTGTAGGTACGCTCAAAGACGATGTCGCTCTGGGCGAATGCCTCGTCCAAGTCGCCAAAGTCGCTCGTACCGCTGCACACCAGGTTGCGCGGGACATCACCGCCCTGCGGGAACATAAAGGTCACGTCGCCCTCGGGGTGGACCACGATGTCATTATCGAGCGCCTGGGTAAAGTCGAGTAGCGGCTCGAGCACCTCATAGTCGACCTTGATGAGCTTGAGTGCCTTGTCGGCGGCCTCCTCGGTCTCGGCGGCGACGATCGCCACCTCCTCGTTTTGGTAGCGCACGAGGTTCTCGAGGATCAGGCGGTCGTAGGGACTCGGCTGCGGATAGCTCTGGCCGGCGATGGTAAAGCGGCGCTTGGGCACGTCCTCGTAGGTGTAGACGCCCACCACGCCCGGCACCTTCAGGGCGCGAGACGTGTCGATGGAGCGGATCATGGCGCGGGCATAGGGGCTGCGCTTGAGCTTGACGATGAGCGCGCCGGCGGGCACCATGTTGCCCGTGTAGACGGGACGACCCTCGAGCAGGGCCTTCGAGTCCTTCTTGGGCTGCTTGTGGGTAATCTGCTTGTACGCGACGCCGTCGCAGCTGGTGTCGTTGACCGGCAGCTCGGGCATCTCGAAGCCCACCTGCACGCCAGACTCGTTGAGGAAGCGGACGATGGCGCGCAGCTGGCTCTCATAGCCGCTGCAGCGGCAGAGGTTGCCGGCGAGCTGGCGCGAGAGCTCCTCGCGCGTGGCAACAAGGCTCGGGTCCTCCTTGGCGGCACGGGCGAGCGCCAGCACGTTCATGATGAGGCCGGGAGCGCAAAAACCACACTGCTCGGCGCCTTCGGCGGCCATCGCGCGGGCGAGTGCCTCGGACTCGGCCTTGAGGCCCTCGAGCGTAGTGATGGAGCGGCCCTCGACGCGCGCGGCGGGAACCGAGCAACTCAGCACCGGGTCGCCGTCGAGCCACACTGTGCACAGGCCGCAGTTGGTGGTCTCGCAGGCACAGCGCACCGACGCGCAGCCCTGCTCGCGCAGCAGCGCAAAGAGCATGGTGTCGGGGGCAATCTGAACCTTGACCTTACGGCCGTTGAGCGTAAAGGAAAGATCGATGAGTTTGGCAGCCATTAGCGCACCTCGCTAGAATCGACGCCGGGCACGCGGCGGCAGGAATACTCGTCCGTGGCAAACTTAGGCACTTGCACGGTCTCGAGCTCGCGGGCAAGCGCGGCCGAAAGCTCGATGCCGGCGGCGCGGCACACGGCCTGGATGGCGAGCGGGGCAGAGATGCGGCGGCGGTAGTCGGCCGAGCCCCACAGGTTGGTGCCGTAGCTCAGCGAGCGCACGGATGCGGCCAGGGCGCGAAGCTCGTCCTCGGAAGGCTGCTCGGCGGTAAGGCCGCATGCCTCGCCCTGCAGCAGGGTCGCGCGCAGCGGGCGGGCACCCACGGTGACATGCCAGGAGCCGTCCCACCAGGCGGCGGTAACGTTCAGCGAGGGAAAGTCGGTCGCGGCCTTACGCACGGCCTCGTAGCTCGCGCGGTAGTCGTGCTTAACGACCACGATGTGCTCGATCACGTCGCGCACGTAGCCCATGTCAACGAACTCCGCGAGCGGCACGCGGCCGGCGCCCGTCAGCTCAACGTACGAATCGAGCGCCAAAAAGGCCGAGAGCACGTCAGAGAAACCAAAGCGACCGTAAATGCTGCCGCCCACCGTGGCGGTGTTACGCAGCTGCACGCCCACGATATCGTGGACGGCGAACTCAAAGACATGGTTGACAAGCGCGTTGAGCTCGGCGTGACGCTCGAGCTGGCGCAGGGTACACATGGCACCGATGCGAAACTCGGTCTCGGTCTCCTCGATCTGATCGAGTCCGCAGGCCGAAAGGTCAATCGCCGTCGCCACGCGACGCGAACCCAGGCGCATCCAAATGCCACCGCCCACAATCTTGTTGTTGCGGTTCTTCTGCAAGAGCTCATAGGCTTCGGCCGCGTTTCCAACACGGACGTAGGTACCGAACTTGAGCACGTTCTCCCCCATCTCTCCACTTGTCCAG
>DBGFLF010000242.1:0-7145 GCA_048528725.1 Collinsella sp. | reverse complement strand
GAGCGCTCGGAGCGCATCCCCGATATCGTCATCATCACCGGAATGTCTGGATCGGGCCGAACGCAGGCCATGCATGTGTTCGAGGACATGGGCTACTTTTGCATCGACAACTTGCCTCCGCGTCTGATCGCCCAGCTTGCCGAACTCGTCGGCATCAATACGGGCGTGGGCAGGCATCTTGCCGTCACCTGCGACCTGCGCAGCCAGGGCTTGTTCGATGAGCTGCTCGATGCCGTTGCCGCACTCGAGGAGCGCGAGATGAGCTGTGACATCGTGTTTCTCGAGGCCTCTGACGAGGTGCTGATTCGTCGCTACAGCGAAAATCGCCGCCGTCATCCCATTGCCAAGCCGGGGGAGACTACGGCCGATGCCATTCAGCGCGAGCGCCTTCAGCTGCAGGGCGTGCGCGACCGAGCCGATATGATTATCGACACGAGCCGTCTGCGTACCTCTGCGCTGCGCAACAAGCTACGTATGGCATTTTCCGAGCTGTCCGACCAGCAGCTCATGGACGTCCACGTGTTCTCGTTTGGCTTTAAGCACGGCATGCCCGTCGAGGCGGACATTATGATCGACGTCCGCTTCCTGCCCAATCCGTTCTACGATCCCGAGATGCGCACGATGACCGGTCTCGATAAAAAGGTCTCCGATTTTGTTCTGGATCATCCCAAGACGCAGGAGTTTTGGAAGGCTTGGACACAGCTGCTCGATACGGTGATGCCGGGCTATATCGCGGAGGGTAAGCCGCAGCTTTCTATCGCCATCGGCTGTACGGGCGGCCAGCACCGCAGCGTTGCCATTGCCGAGGCCACGGCCCGTTACCTGGAAGGCGCTCAGTATCATGTGAGCATCTCCCACCGCGACCTGTCGCGCGCCAACACGAAGGCATAGGCCTGCATGTCGTTTACCGCTGAGGTGCGCGACGAGCTTGCGCGCTGCGAACCCGAATGTGAATACTGCGACTTGTCGACGCTTGCCGCCCTCACGCGCGTGAGCGGTACGCTCTCGCTTGCCGGCTCTGGGCGGTATCGTTTGACGGTTGCGACTGAGACGGGAGCCGTCGCGCGCACGATGATCACGTTGACGCATCGTATCCTTAAGCTCAAAACGGAGTTCACCGTCCGTAAATCTGTATTGCATAAGGTTCGAAACTACCTCATCACCTTGCCTGATCAGCCAGACCTGGATAAGGCCTTGGTTCTGCTGGGTATCCTCGACCGTAGGGGAGGACTTGTCGCCGGCGTACCCCGACATATCGTTGCCCGTTCTTGCTGTAGACTTGCCTATATCCGCGGCGCGCTCATCGCGGGCGGCTTCGTGGCCGATCCGCGCGGCGATTTTCATTTGGAGATCGCGGTGCAAGGCGAGCAATATGCCAAGGGACTTTGCGATCTGTTGGAGCAGATTGGGGTCCATGCTCGTGTTAATGCACGGCGGGGGTCATATGCCGTGTACATTAAGAGCGCCGAGGAAATCGAGCATCTATTAAAGCTGATTGGTGCCAAGCGCAGCGTTGCCGAGATTGAGGAGGCGCGCGCGGTCAAGTTGGTTAAGAACGATGTGAACCGTCGCGTGAACGCCGAGCTCGCCAACCAGACCAGAAGTGCCGGTGCCGCCCAACATCAGCTTGCGCTTATCGATGAGCTCGAGCAGCGTGGCCTTCGCGATGCGCTTCCGGATGCCTTGGCGGTCTTTTGCGACCTGCGCGAGCGCTATCCTGATCTGTCGCTGCGTGATTTGGGGGAGATGGCTGACCCTCCCTTGTCGAAGTCAGCCCTCTACCATCGTGTTTTACGGCTTGAAAAGCTCATTGAAGCAAACAGGTAGTTTGAAGTAACGACTTATATATGGATTTAGCTGCTATTTTAGTCTTTAAAACGTTTTAACGTAAATTTGATTTTCAATTTCGAGCATTCTCGTGAAATTCAAGTCAAAAAAAAGGTATATTAGGCGAGTGGTTAGTTTGTGGGCCTCAACGGCGGGCGCTGTAGCTCGCGGGGGCCTTACGAAAGGAGACACAATGGCAGTAAAGGTTGCTATTAACGGCTTCGGTCGCATCGGTCGTCTGGCTTTCCGTCAGATGTTCGGTCATGAGGGCTCCGAGATCGTCGCTATCAACGACCTCACCTCTCCCGATATGCTCGCTTACCTGCTGAAGTACGACTCCACGCAGGGCAACTACGCTCGCGATCACGAGGTCGTTGCTGGCGAGGATTCCATCACCGTTGACGGCAAGGAGATCAAGATCTACAAGGAGGCCGACGCTAACAACCTGCCTTGGGGCGACCTTGACGTCGACGTCGTTCTCGAGTGCACCGGCTTCTACACCAGCAAGGAGAAGAGCATGGCTCACATCCAGGCTGGCGCAAAGAAGGTCGTCATCTCCGCTCCGGCCGGCAGCGATCTGCCCACCATCGTGTACAACGTCAACCATGAGACGCTGACTGCTGAGGACAACATCATCTCCGCTGCTTCCTGCACCACCAACTGCCTCGCCCCGATGGCCAAGGGTCTGAACGACTTCGCTCCCATCGTGTCCGGCATCATGACCACCATCCACGCCTTCACCGGCGACCAGATGCCGCTCGACGGCCCGCAGCGCAAGGGCAACTTCCGTCGCTCCCGCGCCTGCTCCGAGAACATCGTCCCGAACACCACGGGCGCTGCCAAGGCCATCGGCCTGGTTCTCCCCGAGCTCAACGGCAAGCTCATCGGTGCCGCCCAGCGCGTCCCGACGCCGACCGGCTCGCTGACCAACCTCTACGCCGTCGTTGACAAGAAGGTCACCGTCGACGAGGTCAACGCTGCCATGAAGGCCTACGCCGAGACCATCCCCGATACCTTCGCTTACAACGAGGACCAGATCGTCTCCCGCGACATCGTCGGCGAGACCCACGGCTCCATCTTCGACGCCACTCAGACCATGTGCTCTGATCTCGGCAACGGCCAGACCCTCGTTCAGGTCACCTCTTGGTACGACAACGAGAACTCCTACACCTCTCAGATGGTCCGCACCATCAAGTACTTCGAGAAGTTCGTTGCTTAATTTAGCTTTTAGCGAATAGCTCGTTGAGCGTCTAAAGAAGGGCGCGGCCTCATAGGGCTTACACCCTAGGGTCGCGCCCTTTTTATAGGAAATCGTCTGCCGTAATGGGAGGCAGACACGTACGAAAGGTAGAAGCAAACATGGCCTTTACCAAGAAGACCGTCCGCGACATCGATGTCGACGGCAAGCGCGTTCTCGTCCGCGTTGACTTCAACGTGCCTATCAAGGATGGCGTCGTTGGCGACACCACCCGTATCAAGGCTGCCCTGCCCACCATCAACTACCTCGTTGAGCACAACGCTCGCGTCATCCTCATGAGCCACCTCGGCCGTCCCGAGGGTACCGGCTTCCAGCCTGAGCTCTCCCTTGAGCCTGTCGCTAAGAAGCTCGCTGAGCTCTCTGGTCTCGACGTTGCCTTTGTCGCCGACACCTACGGCGAGAAGGCTGCTGAGGCTGTCGCCGCCGTCGAGCCGGGCAAGGTCCTCGTTCTCGAGAACGTCCGTTTCGACAAGCGTGAGAAGAAGAACGATCCCGAGATCGCCAAGAAGCTCGCTTCCTATGGTGACGTCTTCGTTCTCGATGCCTTCGGCACCGCTCACCGCGCCCAGGGTTCCGTCGTGGGCCCCGCCGCTTACCTGCCTGCAGTCGCTGGCTTCCTGCTCGAGAAGGAGGTCGACACGCTGACCGGCATCTTCGCCGAGCCCGAGCGCCCCTTCGTCGCTATCGTCGGCGGTTCCAAGGTTTCTTCCAAGATCGGCGTTCTCGATCACCTCATCGACTCCGCTGACACCCTGATCATCGGTGGCGGCATGGCCTACACCTTCTTCCTGGCTCAGGGCCTGTCCGTCGGTCAGTCCCTCAAGGAAGAGGACTGGGTCGAGCGCGCCGGCGAGATGCTCAAGAAGGCCGAGGAGAAGGGTGTCAAGATCCTGCTCCCCATCGACAACCGCGTTGCCGATCACTTTGGCGAGGACGCTGTCCCCGAGGTTGTCGCTTCCGACGCTATCCCCGACGACCGTGAGGGTATGGACATCGGCCCCAAGACCGAGGAGCTCTACGCCGAGGCCGTCAAGGGCGCCAAGACCGTGTTCTGGAACGGCCCCATGGGCGTCTTCGAGTTCGACAACTTCGCTCATGGCACCCAGGCTATCGCCGAGGCTGTTGCCGAGGCTGATTGCACCTCGATCATCGGTGGTGGCGATTCCGTCGCAGCCGTCAATAAGTTTAACCTGGCCGACAAGATGAGCTGGATCTCCACCGGCGGTGGCGCTTCCATGGAGCTCGTCGAGGGTAAGGCCCTGCCCGGAGTGGAGGCGCTTCTCGATGCCTAATCGCACCCTTCTTATCGCTGGTAACTGGAAGATGAACAACGACGTCGCCGAGGCTGCCAAGCTCGCCGACGAGCTGGCCCAGGCTCTGCCCGAGGTTCCGGCTGGCGTCGAGGTGCTCGTCTGCCCTCCGACCATCGACATCACCACGGTTCATGACCGCATTCAGGCTGCCCCCATCGCCCTCGGTGCACAGAACGTGTACTGGGAGGCCAAGGGTGCCTTCACCGGTGAGTCCTCTTGCGACATGCTCAAGTCCGCTGGCTGCACCTACTGCATCATCGGTCACTCCGAGCGTCGTGATTACTTCCACGAGACCGACGAGGATCAGAACAAGAAGGCCAAGGCCCTCGTTGCCGCCGGTCTTGTTCCCGTCTTCTGCTGCGGTGAGTCTCTTGAGGTCCGCGAGGCCGGCACCTATGTCGAGCACGTCGTGAACCAGGTCAAGGCTGGTCTCGAGGGTCTCGAGATCACTTGCCCCAAGCAGGTCGTCGTCGCCTACGAGCCCATCTGGGCTATCGGCACCGGCAAGACCGCTACCGCCGAGGACGCTCAGGAGGTCTGCGGCGCTATCCGTGAGACCCTCAAGGAGATGTTCGGCGAGGAGCTCGCTAACGGCATCCGCGTTCTCTATGGTGGCTCTGCCAAGCCCGGCAACATCGCCGAGCTCGTCGCCAAGCCCGACGTCGACGGCGCCCTCGTGGGCGGCGCTTCGCTCAAGGCTGCCGACTTCGCTTCTATGGTCGTCAAGGCAGGCGAGTAGGACATATGGCACAACGTCATCTTCCTGCACTCCTGATCATCATGGACGGCTGTGGCCTGGCTCCGGCCGATGGCGAGAACGCCGTCGCCGCTGCTAAGACGCCCTTCCTTGATAGCCTGTACGAGAAGTATCCTCACACCACGCTCGGTGCTTCGGGCGAGGATGTGGGCCTTCCCGACGGTCAGATGGGCAACTCCGAGGTGGGTCACCTCAACATCGGTGCCGGCCGCATCGTGTTCCAGGAGCTTTCGCGCATCAACAATGCCATCAAGGACGGTTCCATCGCCAAGAACGAGGTTTTCGTCAAGGCTATGGACGATGTCAAGGCTGACGGCAAGACTCTCCATCTCATGGGCCTTATGAGTCCTGGCGGTGTTCATTCTCACATGAACCACGTCGAGGCTCTGGTCAAGATGGCTGCCGAGCACGGTGTCAAGACCGTTCGCGTCCACGCCTTTATGGACGGCCGCGACGTCGACCCGCAGTCCGGTGCCGGTTACATGAGTGAGTTCTGCGCCTTCCTGGCCAAGATCTCCGAGGAGACCGGTTGCGACGCTCGCGTTGCCACCGTCTCGGGCCGTTATTGGGCCATGGACCGCGACAACCGTTGGGAGCGCATCCAGCGCGCCTACGATGTCATGGTCAATGCGTCCGATGCCGATACCGACCCCGTTGCCGGTATCAAGGCCTACTACGAGAAGGATCCGCGCGGCGATGAGTTCGTCGAGCCCTTTGCTGCCCACAACGAGGGCATCCACGAGGGTGACGCGGCCATCTTCTTCAACTTCCGTCCCGACCGCGCCCGTCAGATGACTCGCGTGTTCACGGACAAGGAGTTCGACGGCTTTGAGCGCGAGCAGATCAAGCTTTCGCACTTTGTGACGATGACTGAGTACGACCCGACGTTTGACGTCGAGGTCGCTTTCCCCAAGACGTTCCCCGAGAACGTCCTGGCCGACGTTATCGCCGCCAATGGCCTGAAGCAGCTGCACACCGCCGAGACCGAGAAGTACGCCCACGTGACGTTCTTCCTCAACGGCGGCATCGAGGAGCCCAAGGAGGGCGAGGAGCGCGTGCTCGTCGCTTCCCCCAAGGTCGCTACCTACGATCTGCAGCCTGAGATGAGCGCTCCCGAGGTTACTGAGAAGCTTGTCGCCGCCATCAACGAGGATCGCGCTGATTTCTACATCGTGAACTTCGCAAACTGCGACATGGTTGGCCATACCGGCGTGTTCGACGCTGCCGTTAAGGCTGTCGAGGCCGTTGACGATGCCCTGTCCAAGGTTGTCCCGGCGATTCTCGCCAAGGGCGGCTTTGCGCTGATCACCGCCGACCACGGCAACGCCGATCACATGTTTGACGTCGCTTCCGACGGTTCCAAGCATCCGTTCACGGCTCACACCACCAACCGCGTGCCGTTCATCATCGTTGATGAGAAGGCACAGCTTACCGGTATCGAGGACGGCCGTCTCTCCGATATCGCTCCGACTATGCTCACCATGGCTGGTATTGAGCCTTCCGCCGAGATGACGGGTCGCGTACTCGCCACCGAGGCCTAATAGAAAACAAATACCGTTTTCTAGTAAGGGGGTTGTCCACAACCGGACAACCCTCTTTTTTGCGCTATTTCTACCTCGTCACCAAATGGCTGATGGGGGAGTGCTGGGGGTTGTGGTACAGTACTGGAGTTTGAATTGTTCTATTAAGGAGCTTATCTATGGGTCCGTTTCAGATTCTTCTGTTTGTCGTTTGGGCTGTCTCTGCCGTGGCGCTGACGATTCTCGTCCTGATGCACTCTGGTAAGGGCACCGGCGTTTCGGATATGATCGCTAGCTCGCTGTATAACTCCAGCTCTGCCACGGGCGTCATGGAGCAGAACCTCGATCGCCTGACGGTAATTATGGCCGTCGTTTTTGCCGTGTGTGTCGTCCTGTGCATGTTCTTCTTCCCGCAGGGTATCGTCGGCTACTAAGCACGAGCCACATAAATACTTGAAAAGGGTTCCGCA
>DBGFLF010000241.1:0-1804 GCA_048528725.1 Collinsella sp. | reverse complement strand
GGCCACAAACTCCAAAATGGCAACATAGGTTTCGACGCGCTTATGGGCCTCGCCGGCCTCGAAGGTGCAGATGCTCACCTCGTAGCCTGACGCCTCCAGGCTCTGCTTAACGGGCATCTGGTAGAGCGGGCCCACGTTGGTGTCCGTCACGATGACGGCCTTGGTGCCGCCGGCAGTGGCGCGCACGAGCGGTCCCGTTTGCTCCAGCAAAAACGTGCCAACATGCACCTGGTAGGGGCGTGCGGTGTCGATATCGATGGTAATCGCCATAAGCTTCGGTCCTTTCGACCTGGCGTGATAGGTGGTCTAGTGGGAGGCCTCGTCGTCGAGTGCGCGCTTGATGCGGTCGCCCTCGGCAAGGAGATTCTCCAGATAGCGCTGGTCGCGGTCCTTGAGCGCACGGCTGTAGGCGCCGAGCGAGTCGATCAGGTGGTCGATCTCGAAGGCGAGAGCATCGGCGTCGTCGATCATGAGCTCGGACCACATCTGCGGATTGAGGTGCGCCACGCGGGTGAGGTCGCGGTAGCTGCCGGCCGAAAAGCCGTGGTGGACCTGAGCGGTCGGGCTCTTAACATAGGCGTTGGATACCACGTGCGCAAGCTGGCTCGTGAAGGCGATGACGCGGTCGTGCTCGGCTGCGCTGGTCACGCTGAACTTGCCAAAGCCCAAGGGGCGCACCATCTCGCGTACCTGGCCCAAAAGCTCCAGCTTGAGTGCGTCGTTCACCGCGGGCGGCACGAGAACGAGTGGCGCGCCCTGGAACAGGTCGGCGCGGGAGTGTGCATAGCCCGAGTACTGCGTGCCCGCCATGGGGTGCGCGCCCACAAAGTAAAAGCCGTGCTCGCGGGCAAGCTCAAAGGCGCGCTCGCACACGATGCCCTTGACGCCCACCGTGTCGATCACCACGGGGCCCATGATGGCCTCGGTGTCGGTGGCGTCGGCGAGTGCCTGGGCATGCGCCTCGAGCCACTCGATGCAGGCCTCGGGGTAGCAGGCCAGGACGATGATGTCGCATTCGCCGAGTGTCTTGTCGTTGAGCTCTCCGGCGACAGTGCCCATGCTGGCGGCCGTCATGACATCGTCATCGGGGTCCCAGGCCAGCACTCGGACGCCCGCCTGCGCATAGCCGCGGGCAAAACTGCCACCGATGAGGCCAAGGCCGACGATGCCGGCGCACTTGGGGCCGCCCTGGTTAACGCGCGCGTTTCTCACCGTACCCATGGGCTACTCCATGGTCTCTTGGCAGACAACCTCGCGGATGGCTCGGATACGGCGCATGGTGTCGTCGAACTGATCGGGGGTGAGGGCCTGGGCGCCGTCGGACCAGGCGCGGCTCGGCTCGTCGTGGACCTCGATCTCCAGGCCGTTGGCACCGCAGGCGGTCGCGGCGAGCGCCATGGGCTCAACGTAGCGGGTGTAGCCGGTGGCGTGGCTGGGGTCGGCGACGACGGGCAGGTGCGACAGGTGGTGCAGCACCGGCACGGCGTTGAGGTCGAAGGTATTGCGGGTGCGGGTCTCGAAGGTGCGGATGCCGCGCTCGCACAGGATAACGTTGTCGTTGCCCTCGCTCATGATGTACTCGGCAGCCATGAGCAGCTCGTCGATCGTGCCGGACATACCGCGCTTGAGCAGAATCGGGGTCTGGGTCTTGCCGACCTCCTTGAGCAGGGGGAAGTTCTGGGCGTTGCGAGCGCCGATCTGCATGACGTCGATCTTCTTGTCCAGGAAGACCTGCACGTCGCGTGGGTCCATGATCTCGGTGACGATCGGCATGTCGAGCTCGGCAGACGCCTCGCACAGCAGG
>DBGFLF010000240.1:0-2705 GCA_048528725.1 Collinsella sp. | reverse complement strand
CAGCAATAAGGTTCTCGAGGGCGACGCGGGCGGTCTCACGACGGACCGGATCGAAGCTCGAAAGCACGACGGTCTCAGGCGTGTCGTCAATCACAAGGTTGACGCCGGAAACCTGCTCGAAGGTGCGAATGTTACGACCCTCGCGGCCGATGATGCGACCCTTGAGATCATCGGAAGGAATATGCACGGAGGTAACGGTGACCTCGGCGGTGTGATCGGCGGCACAGCGCTGAATCGCCAGAGACAAGATCTCCTGGGCGGTCTTATGGCACTCGGCGCGAACCTGCTGCTCGGACTCACGTATGATCGTAGCGGCCTCGTGGGTAACCTCGCCACGAACCTTGTCGAGGAGCTCCTTGTGAGCATCCTCGCGGGTCAGGTCGGCGATGCGCTCGAGCTCCGAGGTCTGCTTGGCGCAGAGCTCCTCAAGCTCGCGGGAGCGCTTCTCGACCTGGCCAGCCTGGCTAGACAGCTGATGCTCACGCTTGTCGAGGGCATCGTTGCGGCGATCGAGAGACTCCTCACGCTGCATCACGCGATTCTCGAGCGTACGAATCTCACTTTTACGCTGCTTGTCCTCGGCCTCGGCAGCCTGCTTATTCTTGATAATCTCTTCCTTGGCCTCAAGCAGAGCCTCTTTTTTGAGGGTCTCGGCTTGACGCTTTGCATCACCGATTAGGGACTCAGCCTGTGCGTGAGCCGACTGGATCTTTTCGTCGGCCTCGTGAAGACTACCCTGCTTGGCGGTGCGCATGTAGGCAATGGCGGCGATGGCACCCAAAACAATGCCAACGAGCGCTGCGATGATAGGCATGCTCACTCCTTTTTATGGATTCGTTACACAACAAAGCGAACCGTCCTTACGAACGGCTCGCGACATTTGAGTAATATGGGCGCAGCTTATGCGGGTCGGATACAGATAAACATATAAACAAACTCATCAAAGATGAGCACATATCACAAAGCAAATGACATTGTTTATCGTACGTTGAACCGTAACAACTGTCAAATAAATGGACCCGGTACGGCGACTAAAACGCGGTGAACGGCGGGTACGCAAAACGCATGCGTCTAAACTGCACATTCCTCACGTTCGGCATCGAGACGCGCCTTTACGGCATCGGCGGCGATGTGGTACGAAAATCCCTTGCCCATCAAAAACCGGACGAGCTTTTCGAATCCACGTGTCTCGGGAACACGACGCTTCGCGAGCAAAGCCGATGCGCGAACCAAGTCGTCCTCCACGGCAAAAAACTCCTCGGGATAGCCGGGGATATCATCAAGTACGACATGGCGGCGCTTGAGCTCGGTCTCAATCTTGCGCTGTCCCCAGCCGCGTCGTTTGCGTTCCTCGATAAAGTACGAGCAAAAGCGGTTCTCATCTAAAAAGCGATACTCAGTGGCACGCTCAACGGCGAATTCAATCGCGTCCGCGCGAAAACCATAGCGAGACAACTTATCACGGACCTCACCGGTGGCATGATCGCGGCGCGACAGCATCTCAGTCACCATGGTAAGCGCGCATTTACGCTCAATGAGCTGCACAGCCTCGCGAAACTCATCCCAATCGCAGGGAAGATCGGGACGATTTTTAAGAAACAGGCGCGCGACACGAACAGGAATCCAGATGGTTCGTTCAAAACCGCCCTCGAGCTCACAGTCGATATGTGCACAAGGCTTTTTTGATGCATACCCACTCGAGAACGAGGAGGCCGCCTTCTTATCGGGAAAGACGACCATGGCCTCGGTCACCATATACGACATGAGGGCATCCGCTACTCGTCGTCATCATCGAGCATCGCGGAGCCATCGATGGCGTAAAGCTCATCGAACTCCTCAGTTTCGGGCTGATCGGTCAGCTCGACCTCGGACGGAGCATCGTCATCGAATTCAAGGCCGCAGGCGAGGCGAACTTTATGCTCGATCTCGTCAGCACAATCGGGGTGTTCGCGCAGGAAGGCCTTAGCGGCCTCGCGACCATTACCGAGCTTGTCCTCACCGTAAGCAAACCAAGAACCCATCTTTTTGCAGATACCGCACTCGACGGCCATGTCCAGAATCGAGCCCTCCTTAGAGATGCCCGTGCCGTACATGATGTCAAACTCGGCCGAGCGGAACGGAGCGGCCACCTTGTTCTTAACGACCTTGGCGCGCACACGATTGCCGATAACCTCGTCCTTGAGCTTGATGCTGTCGATGCGGCGAATATCGATGCGCACCGACGAGAAGAACTTGAGGGCGCGGCCGCCCGTCGTAGTCTCGGGGTTACCGAACATGACGCCGATCTTCTCGCGCAGCTGGTTAATGAAGATGCAGGTCGTTTTAGATTTGGCGAGCGAGCCGGCGAGCTTACGGAGCGCCTGGCTCATCAGACGGGCTTGAAGACCGACCGTAGTATCGCCGATCTCGCCCTCGATCTCGGCACGCGGGGTCAAAGCGGCGACAGAGTCGACGACGATGGCGTCGATGGCGCCAGAGCGCACGAGCATGTCGACGATCTCGAGCGCCTGCTCGCCCGTATCGGGCTGGGAAATGAGGACCTCATCGATATCCACGCCGATGCGCGCGGCATACGTGGGATCGAGCGCGTGCTCGGCATCAATAAATGCCACGACGCCGCCCATAGCCTGGGCCTCTGCCAGAATCTCGAGCGAAAGCGTTGTCTTACCGGAGGACTCGGGACCGTAAATCTCGACGATACGGCC
>DBGFLF010000239.1:0-4588 GCA_048528725.1 Collinsella sp. | reverse complement strand
AACAACATCGAGTGGGCCGAGCGTCTGGAAGAGGCGGGCTGCACCGTCATCTATGGTTCCGAGGGCTTTAAATGCCACTCAAAGATCTGCCAGCTCACCTATCGCGAGGGTATGGCGCTCACCCGCCTCACGCTTTTGGGCACCGGCAACTTTAACGAGAAGACGGCCAAGCTCTACAGCGACTTTATGCTCATGACCGCCCATCCCGGCATCGGCGAGGACGCCAACCTGTTCTTCCGCAACCTGTCGCTGGGCAATCTGCGCGGCGATTACCGCTTCCTGGGCGTGGCGCCCGTAGGCCTGAAGCCGCTCATCATGCGCGGCCTAGATCGCGAGATCCAGCGCGCCCTCGCTGGCGAGCCCGCCCGTGTGTTCTTTAAGCTCAACTCGCTCACCGACCGCGAGGTCATCGACAAAATCGCCGAGGCATCGTGTGCCGGCGTGCGCGTGGACATGATCATCCGCGGCATCTCGTGCCTCAAGCCCGGTGTTCCGGGCAAGACCGAGAACGTGCATGTCCGCTCCATCGTCGGACGCTTTTTGGAGCACGCCCGTGTTTACGCTTTTGGCGTGGACTCGGACATGATTTACCTGAGCTCGGCAGACATGATGACACGCAACACCGAGCACCGCGTGGAGATCGCCTTCCCCGTGCTCGACCCCACCTGCCGCGCCCTAGTACACGAGTACATGGGCATGCAGCTGCGGGACAACGTGAAGGCCCGCAGCCTCACGAGCGACGGCACCTGGGTCCCCGTGGAGCGTGCAGAGGGTGAGAAACCCTTCAACTCGCAGGAAGCTCTACTGGAGCGTGCCTATCGCAACGCCGAGGCCGCGCCCGAGCCCGTCATTGAGGCGGAACCTGCCCCCGAGGCCGAGCCGCAGCCAGTAGCACCCAAGGTCCAAGAGGTCCAGGCGACCGTCATTGAGCCCGAGCCTGCACCTGCACCTCAGCCCGAGCCGCAGGTCACCAAGCCCGTATCCGAGACGAGCGCCCGTCGCGATAAGCCCGCCGGCAAGACCAAGGCCATCGAGCACCATCGCCCCGGTCGCGTGCGCATGGGCCTGGGCCTGATTGGCTTAGGCCTAAAGACGCTCATTACCGGCAAGACCAAATAGACGTTTGTAGAAGCGCCCCGCATTTGAGGAAAGCCTCGGATACGGGGCGCTTTTCCCTGCTACCATGGTGCGGACAACAACGCGAATGACAGGCAGGGATATGAAGCTCACTATAGAATCGATGACCTACGGCGCCGACGGGCTGGCGCATGCCGACAACGGCAAGGCCGTCTTTGTGCAGGGCGCCGTGGCAGGCGACACCGTCGAAGCCGAGGTCGTGCAGGACGGCAAGTCGTTTATGCGCGCCCGCACGACCGAGATTCTGGAGCCGAGCCCCGATCGCATTCAGCCCCCCTGCCCCTTCGTGGGCATCTGCGGTGGTTGTTCGTGGGGCAATCTCTCACGCACGGCACAGCTCGCTGCCAAGGAGCAAAACCTGCGCTCCACGCTCGAGCGCATCGGCAAGTTCGCTCCTGAGCAGGTCGATGAGTTGGTACAGCCCATCTGCCACACCAAGGACGACTGGGGCTACCGCAATAAAATCGAGCTCGAACCGACCGTCGTCAACGGTCGCGTGCGCCTTGGCATGCACGGTGTCGACCCCAGCAAAATCGTGACCGTCGATATGTGTCCGCTGTTCGATAAGCGCTTCCCGAAGGCACTCAAATCGGTCGTCGGCGCACTTAACTATCTAAGCGGCAGCCATGACTTGGGGCTCGAACGCGTGGGCATTCGCGCATCGCGCCGCACCAAGGCACTCGAGGTCGCACTCTGGACGCCGACAGGCTCTTTTCCGCGCTCGCAGGTCTCCCGCGTGCTGGCGGACGCCGCTCATCCCACGAGCATCGTGCGCGTGATGAGCAAGGGCGAAAAGAAGGCCCGCCGTGTCTCTAAGGTGGAGATGCTCGCCGGTGAGGGCTCATGGACCGAGAATATCGCCGAGGGTCAGATGCGCTTGTCTGCCCCGTCTTTTTTCCAGGTCAACACCAAGGGTGCCGAGATTTTGATCGAGCTTGTCATGGAAGCGCTCGATCCGCAGGAAGACGAGCTTGCCGTGGACCTGTACTGCGGTGCCGGCACCTTTACCCTGCCGCTCGCCCGCCGCTGCGACTTTGTCGCCGCCGTCGAGGCCTACGGCCCCGCCGTGCGCGACCTGCGCCGTAACCTGGAGATCAACAAGCTTGATAACGTCGACGTCATTGGCGGAGACGCGGTGCGCGAGTTCCCCGACCAGGATGCCGACGTCTTGGTGGTCGACCCGCCGCGCGCAGGCCTCGCCCCCGAAGCGATCGACCTTATCGCCAGCACGAGTGCCCGCGATGTCGCCTACGTGAGCTGCGACCCGGCCACCCTGGCGCGCGATCTCAAACGCTTTGTCGAAGAAGGCACCTTCTCCCCCGTAAAGATCGCGCCAGTCGACCTGTTCCCACAAACCTTCCACTGCGAGACCGTCGTCCACCTTAGACGCAACTAGCCACTTAATCATTGCTCAGAAAAATCATTGGGAAATCGAGCGTGGCAAGCGGAAGTCTTCGGGGTATAAGACGGCTAATTGTATGCCGCCTATGAAAGGAACCCTCATGCCCAGCGTTGCCGTTCTTGCCGCCGATGGCTTTGAAACGATTGAATGCCTGACTATGGTCGATGTCATGCGTCGCGGCGGCGTGCGTGCCACACTCGTCTCGATCATGCCCACGCGTGAGGTCGTAAGCTCGCTGCAGATCCCCGTGACCTGCGATGCACTCTTTGATGAGATCAACTTTGACGAGTACGACTGCGTCGTGCTGCCCGGCGGCCTACCCGGTGCCACCAACCTGCGCGCCGATCAGCGCGTCTGCGACGTGGTCTGCGAGTTCGCCGCGACCAAGCACGTCGCCGCCATCTGCGCCGCCCCGTTTATCCTGGGCGAGCTCGACCTGCTCGAGGGGCGCCACGCCACGTGCTTCCCTGGCTTTGAGAAAAGCTTTCCCGAAGGCGCCTATACCGGCGAGAAGGTCACGCAAGACGGCAACATCATCACTGCCAGCGGCATGGCACAGTCACTCCCCTTTGCATTGGAGCTGCTGCGCACGCTCGCCGGCGACAAGGCCGTCGAGAAGGTTGCCGAGGGCATTCAGCTATGATTTTGGCTTCGCAATCACCGCGCCGCATAGAGCTGATGCGCGAGGCAGGCTACAACATTCGCGTGATTCCTGCCGATATCGACGAAACGCCGTTTGACGGCGAGGCCCCGCTCACGCTCGTTGAACGCTTGGCACGCGCAAAAGCCGCCGCCGTTGCCGCCGAGCATGCCGAGCCCAATGAGCTGACGGTCGCGGCCGACACCATCGTCACCTTTGACGGCAAGATTCTGGGCAAGCCGGCAACCGAGGACGAGGCGCGCACGATGCTCCGTGAGCTTTCGGGCCGCACGCACCAGGTCGCAACCGGCGTCTGCATCGTTAAGGCAGGCGATACGGCCGCCCCGCATGCCGCCGAGAGCCTGTCCATTGTCGATGTGACCGACGTGACGTTCTACGAGCTCACCGACGAGCAGATCGAGCACTACGTCGCCTCGGGTGAGCCCATGGACAAGGCCGGCGCCTACGGCATTCAGGGCACAGGAGGACGCATGCTCGTGCACGATATTTCGGGCGACTTCTATAACGTAGTGGGCCTACCCATCGCCCGCGTCGCGCGCGCGATTCAAAAACTCTCGTAATTGCATCTGGCGCTGGGTATCCCCCGGCGCCTACAATTTTGGCGTAACGTACGGATCCCGACCGGGCACAAGGCGCGGCGGAAAACCGATAGGAGTTAAACATGGATACACTGCTCGAGGCCATTGACGTCTGCGATGTCGATGGCTTTTGCTATGGCAACTATACGGACGAGGAGGCCGGCACCGGTTGCACCGTAATCGTGGCACCCGAAGGCGCCACCGGCGGCGTTGACGTTCGCGGCGGTGCCCCAGCATCGCGCGAAACCGACCTGCTGCGACCCGAGAACACCGTCGACAAGGTCCACGCCGTCTGTCTTTCAGGTGGATCGGCCTTTGGCCTCGAGGCTGCAAGCGGCGTCGCTCGCGAGCTTGAGAGCCGCGGCATCGGCCTTCCCGTCGGCCCCACGCAGGTGCCTATCGTGTGCTCCAGCTGTATCTTCGACCTCGCCTTTGGTAACCCCACCGTTCGCCCCGACATTGAGGCCGGCATCGCCGCGGTGCGCGAAGCACTCGACAACACCCCCACCAAGCTCGAACAGGGCAACGTGGGCGCCGGCACGGGTGCCACCGTCGGAAAGCTCATGGGCCCCGCCACCTGCATGAAGGCCGGCCTTGGCGCTGCCGCCGTGGCGCTCGGTCCCGTTAAGGTAGGCGCCGTGGTTTCGGTCAACGCCTGCGGCAACGTGGTCGACCCCTTCACCGGCGAGTGGGTCGCCGGTATGCGCGCCGCAGCCGATAGTGACCAGATTGTCGACATGGAACTCGCAGCCTTTGCCGCCGCCGGATCCATGCAGATGCCGCTCGACCGCACCAACACCACCATCAGCT
>DBGFLF010000238.1:0-3520 GCA_048528725.1 Collinsella sp. | reverse complement strand
AAACTATGTCTACCAAAATTGAAGTCAATGCCATGGGCGATGCCTGCCCGCTGCCCGTCGTCAAGACGCTCAAAGCCCTGAAGCAACTCGATGGCGAGGGCACAGTCGTGACCTCGGTCGACAACGAGACCGCCGTCAAGAACATCTCGAAGATGGCGCAGGAGAAGGGCTGCACGGCCTCAGTCGAGAAGGTTTCTGACGCTGGGTGGCACGTGACCGTCGCGACCGCCGGTGCCGTGGCCGTTGCGGACCCCGAGCAGGACGGCGCCGCTTTCTGCGACGCCAGCGCCGGCAAGGGCAAACTTGTCATTTCCGTCTATACCGATTGCATGGGCCGTGGCGACGACGAGCTGGGCCACAAGCTCATGAAGGCGTTTGTCTTTGCCGTGACGCAGCAGGAGGAGCTGCCCGCGACCATGCTGTTCTACAACGGCGGTGCCAAGCTCACCGTCGAGGGCTCGCCGGTGCTCGATGACCTGAAGGGCTTGGCGGAGCAGGGTGTCGAGATTCTCACCTGCGGTACCTGCCTCGACCACTATGGCATTAAAGACCAGCTTGCGGTGGGCGAGGTCACCAACATGTACGTGATCGTGGAGAAGATGGAGCAGGCCGTGCGCGTCGTGCGCCCGTAGCGTATTGGTTGGAGTTGCCATGAGGGAGAAGCGCCCGGCGCTTGTCATCACGTTTCCTACCACGGCGGCCGCCATGGGTTGCGAATCCCTGTGCATCGAGCGCGGTCTTCCCGGGCGGACGATTCCCGTGCCCGGGGAGGTCGCTGCCGGCTGCGGTTTGGCGTGGAAGGCGTTGCCTGCCGATGAGGAACTGCTGCGCGGCGAACTTGCCTCGGCGGGCGTTCCCACCGAGGGCTTCACCGTGATCGATATGTGGGAGGTCGTGCGATGATCTATCTGGATAACGCGGCAACGACCATGCACAAGCCGCAGGTGGTCATCGATGCCGTGACGCAGGCGATGTGCTCGCTCGGCAATGCCGGGCGCGGCGCCACGTCGGGTGCCCTCGATGCCGCTCGTACGATTCACGCTTGCCGTGCCAAGCTCGCGCGCCTTTTGGGTTGCCCGCGTGCTGACCATGTTTGTTTTACGCCCAACTCCACCGCGGCGCTCAACACCGTTATCAATGGCGTGGTGCGCCCCGGCGACCGCGTGGTCACGACGGTGCTTGAGCACAACTCGGTGCTACGTCCGCTCAACCGCTTGGCGGCAGAGCAGGGCGTGACCGTTGAGCATGCGGGCTGCGACGCGAACGGTGTGCTCGACTACGACGAGCTCGAGCGGTTGGTCACGCCGGGCACGCGTGCCGTGGTGGTGACGCACGCCTCCAATGTGACCGGCAACGCGGTCGACATTGCGCGCGTGGCTGCCATCGCGCATGCGGCCGGCGCGCTGGTGATCGTCGACGCCTCGCAGTCTGCCGGCGCGATGCATATCGATATGCAGGCCATGGGGCTCGACATTGTGTGCTTTACCGGCCATAAGGGGCTCATGGGACCTCAAGGCACCGGCGGCCTGGCCGTGGCGGAGGGCATTGACGTGGCTCCGTGGGCCATGGGCGGCACGGGCGTGCACAGCTTCGATGCGCTGCAGCCGCTTGAGTGGCCCACGCGCCTTGAGGCGGGCACGCTCAACGGTCATGGCATCGCGGGACTTTCCGCTGGTCTCGACTTTATCGAGGCCCAGGGTGGGGTCGAGGCGATTGCTGCCCACGAGCGTGCGCTCGCTGATCGCTTCCTTGCCGGTGTGCGCAAGATTCCGGGGATTAAGCTCTACGGTGCCTTTGACCAGCAGGCGCGCTCTGCGATTGTGTCGCTCAACGTAGCCGATATCGACTCTGCCGAGATTTCGGACGCGCTCATGCAAGGGTGGGGGATTGCGACGCGCCCCGGTGCCCATTGCGCTCCGCTCATGCACCGCGCGCTGGGGACCGAGCGTCAGGGTGTCGTTCGCTTCTCGTTTGGGTATTTCAACACGGACGAGGAAGTCGACACCGCGATTGACGCTTTGCGCGATTTAGCCTGCTAGAGCGTATATACTTGCGGGACGGGTCTTTTGCCCGTCCCGTTTTTGTTTCGACCCGAAAGGTGTGTCTATGGCCTCATCCGCCTCGCGTGGTCTGCGCTCCGACCATGTCGTTACCGTCGGCATCGCCCTGTTCTCGATGCTCTTTGGCGCCGGCAACCTTATCATTCCGCCGCTGCTGGCGCTGCAAGCAGGTTCAGCCACGCCGGTCGCCATGCTCGGCTTTCTCATCGCCGCCATCGGCCTGCCCGTCATGGGCTTTATCGCCGTGGCGCTTGCCGGAACGGCGCGCGAGCTTGCCGGCCGCGTGCACCCCAAGTTCGGTGAGTTCTTTGTTGCGGCGGTGTATCTGGCCATCGGCCCGTGCCTGGCCATTCCGCGTACGAGCTCCACGGCCTTCGAGATGCTGGTGCCGCTGCTGCCCGAGGGCGTTTCGCTTGGCACGGCTCGTCTGGTGTTTGCCGTTGGCTTCTTTGTCGTCGCGTTTGCTCTCACGCTGCGCCCGGGTGTCATCACGCGCGTGCTCGGCCGCATTACGGGCCCCGCGCTCATTGTGCTCATCGTGTTGGTCGTGGGTGCCGCCGTGGTCTCGCCACTGGGACCGGCTGCCGCGCCTCAGGCTCCCTACGATGCAGGCGCCGCCGTGCAGGGCTTTTTGACTGGCTATCAGACCATGGACCTGCTCGCGTCGCTCGCCTTCGGCATCATCATCGCCGAGACCATCCACGAGTTGGGCGTTACCGACGATAGGTGCGTGGCCTTCGAGGTCTCGCGTTCGGGTGTGATCGCCGGCGTGCTCATGGCCATCATCTACTGCGGCCTGGCGCTTGCCGGAATGCAACTCGGCACGGTTATGCCCGATGCCACCAACGGCGCTGCCATCCTCGCTCGTTCGGCCTCCATGCATTTTGGGCTTGCTGGCACGGTCGTGGTCTTCGCGATCTTTTTCCTCGCCTGCATGAACGTGTGCATCGGTCTTATTAGCTGCTGCTCGCGCTATTTCTGTGAGACGTACGTAGTTGAAGGGGGAGCGGAGGCTTCCGAGGGGGCCATGCGCCGCCCCTTCGCGATCCTTGCCTTTGTGTTCGCGGCGTTTTCGTGCGTGCTCTCCAACGTGGGCCTCGACGTGATCCTTATGTTCTCGGTGCCCATGCTTAACGCCTTGTATCCCGTCGCCATCGTGCTGGTTCTCATGGGTTTGGTACACGGCTTTTGCGACGCTCATCCGCAGGTGTGGGTCTGGGTTGGCGGTGTGGTTGCCGTGCAGAGCGTGATCACCTCGGTCCGCGATGCGTTCTTTGGGGGCACGTGGCTGCCGTTTGATGCGCTGCCGTTGGCGGATATCGGTGCCGCGTGGGCGCCGGTTGCCGTGGTGGCATTTGTGATCGGCCTGCTCCATAGTCGTTTTGTCGCACATTCGAGGAGCTAGGGTTTCTGCGCTTGCACAGGCGGGGAGTCTCCCCTATAATTTCCTTCGCTTTGGG
>DBGFLF010000237.1:0-11876 GCA_048528725.1 Collinsella sp. | reverse complement strand
TCTTTGGCAGTACGGTGCCCTCGCCCGTCTGAAGAAGGGCGAGACGATCGACAAGCTGCTCGTGGGCGGTTACTCCACCATTAGTCTGGGTTATGCCGGCCTGTATGAGTGCGTCAAGTATATGACGGGCCACAGCCACACCGAGAAGGAGGGCACGCCCTTTGCCATGGCCGTCATGCAACGCATGAACGACAAGTGCGCCGAGTGGAAGGCCGAAAGCGATATTGACTTCTCGCTGTACGGTACCCCGCTTGAGTCGACGACCTACAAGTTCGCCAAGTGCCTGCAGCGTCGTTTTGGCATCATCCCGGGCGTGACGGACAAGGGCTACATCACCAACAGCTACCACGTCCACGTGTCCGAGGAGATCGACGCATTCGACAAGCTCAAGTTTGAGGGCATGTTCCAGCAGCTTTCGCCGGGCGGTGCCATCTCCTACGTCGAGGTTCCCAACATGCAGGACAACCTCAAGGCTGTCATCCGCGTGATGCAGTACATCTACGACAACATCATGTACGCCGAGCTCAACACCAAGAGCGATTATTGCCAGGTGTGCGGTTACGACGGCGAGATCAAGATTGTCGAGGATGACGGCAAGCTGGTGTGGGAGTGCCCCAATTGCGGCAATCGTGACCAGGAGAAGATGAATGTCGCCCGTCGCACGTGCGGTTACATCGGTACCCAATTCTGGAACCAGGGCCGAACCGAGGAGATCCGCGACCGCGTGCTGCATCTCTAATAACCATCCCAGGCCGCCCCGTAGCGAGGCCCCGGACCTTTACTCGCTATTTCGGACAGTCCTGGCTCACGACGGAGGCGCCACTGGCGCCTCCTGTTCGTGCGGAACTCATATCGAGCAAAGGTCCGGGGCCTCGCTACGGGGCGGCCAAGTTGATGTAGCTGAGATGCAGCATGCGGTCTGCTCACTCCTCGAAGTTCTTAGCGGAAATGAGTTGACTTGCAACAACGCTTTGCTTGCGATGGCGGTTGAGCTGCAACAAAGTTTTTATTAGACCTCGAACCCTATGCTCGATGTTCGCTTCGTTCATTGAGTTACCCTTTGCATGAGGCCGGGACATATCGTCCCGCCCGCAGTTTCGCAGGCCGCAGGCCGAGAATGTTTGAGGACGGGATGATATGTCCCGGTCTCCCGGGAGAGTTACCTATGAACTACGCGAACATTAAGTATTTCGACATTGCTGATGGGGAAGGCGTTCGTACTTCTCTGTTTGTGAGTGGGTGCCGTCGTGGGTGCAAGAATTGCTTTAACTCTGTCGCGTGGGACTTTGCTGCGGGCGAGCCGTTCGATCGTGCCGTCGAGGACAAGATTATCGAGAGCCTCGATCATCCCTTTATCGATGGCTTGACGATTCTGGGCGGCGAGCCTATGGAGCCCGAGAACCAGGCGGGGCTTGTTGACTTTATCGAACGCGTGCGTGCGGCCTATCCTGCAGGGTCGGGCAAGACCATTTGGTGCTTTACCGGCGACGTGCTCGAGGAGCTTATGCCGGGTGGTCGTCACCATACCGAGGCGACGGACCGTATCCTTGCCTGCCTCGACATGCTGGTGGACGGCCCGTTTGTTCAGGATCTGTACGATATCTCATTGCGTTTTAGAGGCTCGAGTAACCAGCGTGTGATCGATATGAACGCTACGCGCGACCGTGCTGAGCGCGAGGGTGTTGCGCTTTGTGATGCGGTTGAACTTTGGCGGGACGATCCAGTCTATTCGACCCATACTATGTAGCTTGTGGCCGATGCCAAAGGGCGTGGTACCATAGCGCGAACGCAAAATCGGAAAAGTGAGGCCCAGATGATCGATCAGGAAAAAGTCGAGGCCGCCATTAAGCTGTTGCTTGAGGGCATAGGCGAGGACCCAACTCGTGAGGGCCTGCTGGAGACCCCGGCGCGCGTTGCCCGTATGTATGGTGAGATCGCCGGCGGTATGGACCAGAGTGCCGAGGAGCACCTGTCCAAAACCTTTGCCGTCGCTTCGAACGATTTGGTTATCGAGCGCGACATCACGTTTTACTCGCTGTGCGAGCATCATCTGCTGCCGTTTTATGGCAAGGCCGCCATTGGTTATATCCCCAACGGCCGTGTCGCAGGGCTCTCTAAGCTTGCCCGCACGGTTGAGGTCTACGCCCGTCGTCTGCAGCTGCAGGAGCAGCTGTGCGCACAGGTTGCCGATGCCCTCATGGAGTATCTCGCTCCCCAGGGAGCGATTGTGCTCATGGAAGCCGAGCATATGTGCATGACCATGCGCGGCGTGCAAAAGCCCGGCACCAAGACCGTGACGCTCGCTCGCCGCGGCGTCTTTGAGACTGATCCCGCGCTCGAGGAGCGGTTCTTTAGGATGCTGGGCCGTTAGCATGAGGGTCGTCAACGACTTTACATCGAAGACCGATGAGGGGACGTCGCGTCGCGGCTTTATGGCTTCGGGCTTGGCTCCCTTTGGTGCCATGCCTCGCATTGATTACATTTGCGCCAACGGGCTGTTCCGGCGGCACCTGGGTAACATTGCACAGTTGGAATCGGGGCGCATCTTCTGCCGCCACGGTATTGACCATCTTCTCGATGTCGCTCGCATTATGTGGATCAAGAATCTCGAGGAACAGCTCGAATTTGACCGTGAGGTCATCTACGCCACGGCACTTCTTCACGATATCGGCAAAGATGAACAGTATGAATCGGGTATATCCCATGATGTTGCAAGCGAACGCGTCGCTGATGCGATTCTCGGCGGCATGCCCGATGATGTGGCGTTTGAGCCGGCCGATGCCGCAGCCATTAAGACGGCCATTCTGGGCCATCGAAAGCTGCGTGTGAACAGCCAACCGCTTGAGCGTCTGCTCTATGCAGCCGACAAAGCGTCGCGCGCCTGCTTTGCATGCCCCGCGCGCAATGCTTGCAACTGGAGCGATGATAAAAAGAACCTGTCGATTCGCGTGTAGTTAGTTTGCGCGGTCGGGGTTCTAAACGAAGGAGACGATCGCGATGAGCAACAAGAAACTGCCCGAGAATGCAACCAAGACTGAAGGTGCCGAGCTCGCCCGCCGTGGAAGGGGCGAAATATCCACCGCAACGGCGGTGCCCCACGTGAGTTATGACGATCTGCGCCATGCTGACCGCATTACTATCGACGGTCTCGAGGTCTTTGCCAACCACGGCGTGTATCCCGAAGAGAATGCACTGGGCCAGAAGTTCATCGTGTCCTTGGTGCTCTATGCCGACCTGCGTGCAGCGGGGGAGCACGATAACCTGGACGCTTCGATTGACTACGGCTCGGTGTGCCACGATGTCGATGGCTATCTGCGCGAGCATACGTTTAAACTCATCGAGGCGGCAGCCGAGGGTGTGGCCCAGATGCTGCTGCGTCGTTACCCCTTGCTGCTTGGCGTGCGTGTTAAGCTCGATAAGCCTTGGGCTCCCGTCGGTCTTCCCCTGGCAAGCTGCGGCGTCGAGATCGAGCGCGTGCGCTAACCGGTTCTAATACGTCTCTATGGGCGGCTGCTTGAGCCGCTGCGATAGAGCTCTATTGTTGGGACAGTACGTGTCGAGCAGGGCGTGAAACCGCTGATTGTGGCTTGGCTCGAGCAGGTGGACGAGCTCGTGGGCGACAACCATGCCGAGACACTCGATGGGATAGGCGGCAAGTTCGCGTGCGATGCGAACGGCACCGGATTTGGGCGTGCATGAGCCCCAACGCGTTTTCATGCTACGTACGGAAACGCGGGAAACGGCGACACCCATTGCGATTTCGTACGCGCGTACCATATCGCGCAGCGCCGTGGTGACCTCGGATGCATAGAGTTGGTCGATGCGGGTCTGGAGCTCATCGGACGTCAGGCCGTCGAGGGTTGCGCGCCGCTTGGCCTGTGGGCGTTCGTTCGATTTGTCGGCACCTATAAAACTTGCGAAGGTGGCCTGCTTGGGCCGCGGTGCGGGTGACTTAAAGTTGTGATCGAGCGCATCTTGTACCGTGATGGGCTTGCCCCAAAGTGCAATGATGGACGAGGGGCTGAGCGGCTCTCGCGCCGTCGCCTGACGTTGCTCGCGCTGGGCAAGCCGGCTGATAATCCAGGCGCTGTTGCGCTTCACAAACGCTTCGATACGCTCGCGGCTGGCGCCGAGCGGTGCACTGGCGTGGACCTCACCGCTCGATGTGACGCGTAGGTTGAAGTTCTTGACGCGCTTTTTGGTAACGACGACGGGGATGGATGTGCCATCCGGTCGGGATACGGTAATCGTAAATTGCTGCGTCAAAAGCGGTCCTTCAGATTGGGGACGGGCCGGCATGTCGACCGTTCGGCATGCCGGCCCGCTCAAGGGATGTGAAATTAATAACGCTCAAAGAAGGCAAGCGCGTTGTCGCTGCAGAGCTTTTGCATCACGGTCTTGCCAAAATGCTTGGAAAGCATGTTCTGGAACTCGGGCATCTTGCTGGCATCGGAGAGGAAAGCGGGCACCGTGGCGCCGTCCCAGTCGCCGCCGAGCGCGATGACGTCCTCGCCGCCCAGGTCGAGCCAGTGCTCGATATGTGCCGCCAGCTGGTCGAAGGTGACGTCTGCGGCGGTCTTGTCGGTTGCGTCGTTGGAAAGGAACTCGCTGCAGTAGTTGAGGCCGACGATACCGCCCATGTCGCGGATGGTGCGGAACTGGTCGTCGGTAAGGTTGCGTTTGGCGCCGCAAACCGCACGGGAGTTGGAGTGGCTGGCGACGAAGGGACGCGTGGCGCGGGCGGCGACCTCGTCAAAGCACTCATCGTTGAGGTGGGAGACGTCGAGCACCATGCCAGCGTGCTCCATCTGCGTAAGCGCCTCGATGCCGGCGGCGGTGAGGCCGGCGTGGGTGTCGTGGCCGCTCGCGAGCGGTCCCTGCGCGTTCCAGCTGAGTGATGACATGAGTACGCCCAAGCTCTTGAGCACCTCGATCAGCGCGGGGTCCTCGGCAAAGAACGTGGCGTTTTCGATGGTGTGGATGCAGGCGACCTTGCCGTCTTTGAGCGCGGGGCGAATGTCTGCCGCGCTGCGTACGTTGACCATGCGGTCGTGGTTGAGCATTGCCTGGCCGCTCATATGCGCCATGATCTGCGCCTGGAAGCGCGCGGCGTGGGCGGTGGGAATCTCATCGGGGACAAACGTGGCGAAGCACTGTGCCCACGGCGTGTTGCCGATCTTTGCGAGCGAGATGGCGCAGGCGTTGCCCTCGATGAGGTCGAAATCTTGCGGATGCGTTTCGTCGCCGGGGAAATAACCGTCGGTGCCGGCGGTAAAGCGCAGGTCGAGATCGAGCGTGGCCCAGCCGATTCGGTCGGCGGTGTCGCAGTGTAGGTCAAATACGGGATATGCCATGGTTCCTCCGGTTGCAGCGTTTCTTTGCAAACTGTCATTGAATTGTATGACTAGGGTATAGTTAGCGCCATATGTTCACGGCGGCCCGCGTTGTGCGCCGCCCTTATCACGGAGGTTACCATGTCCAACCAGGGCAAGAAGGTCAAGACCCATTATCGCGGCACGCTCGATGACGGCACGCAGTTCGATAGCTCCTACGATCGCGGCGAGCCGCTGGAGTTCACCTGCGGCGCCGGTCAGATGATCAAGGGCTTCGACGCCGCTGTTGTCGACATGCAGGTGGGCGAGAAGAAGACCGTGCACATCCCGGCTGCCGATGCCTACGGCGAGCACAATCCCGAGATGGTTATTACCTTCCCGGCCGAACAGGTTCCCAACATCGAGCAGATCGAGAAGGGCATGAAGCTTTTCCTGTCCACGCCGAGCGGTATGCCCGTCCCTGCTGTGGTCATCGATGTAACGCCCGAGGCCGTGACGCTCGACGCCAACCACGAGCTGGCCGGCAAGGACCTCAACTTTGATATCGAGCTCGTCGAGGTCGAGGGTTAGAGTATGCCCGAGCGCTTGGTTTCGACGACATGCTTGGGAAATCTCAACGATCCGTCCTATGAACTCCTGCTCCGCCGGAATTTGGGCGGCGTCTTTGAAGTTGACGAGCTACTGCTCGATTGGGACCAGGCTGATGTATGCGCGTTTGCGGGCGTGACGGAGCTGGGGCGCACGATCGATGTTCGGCCGGATGCTACCGACGGTGGTCGTCTTGCCGACGGCGACGTGCTCGCCATTGACCGTTCGGGCGTGGTGCCCGTGGCGGTTGTCGTGCGCCTGCGCAGCGCCGAGGTTTATTTGGTCGAAGTCGACCGCATGGATCCGATTGCGCTCGCGCATGCGTGCTGGGAGATCGGCAATATGCATGCGCCGCTTTTCCGAGGCGATTCGGACGAGCATACCGTGCGCATGTATACGCCGGTGCAGCCTGTTTTGGGCCGCATGCTCCGGGGCGTCGAGGGCGTTCGGCTCTCGAGGGTTATCCGTGAACTCGATTCGGACCGGCGCTTTGCGTCGAGTGCGGCGGATGCCGTTGTGAGCATGGCTCCAGACTTTACGATCGTAAAGAAGGCGCGCGGTTAACGTGCGTATAAGTAAGACGGACTTTGAGAGGCAACTATTCAAAGTCCGTCTTTCTGTTGATGAGATGCTGTGGGGGAAAGCATATGGGTCTTGAGGGAATCAAGCTGATTGCATGCGATTTGGACGGCACATTGCTGCATCCGGGGGAGCACGAGCCGCGTTCCGAGGCCTTTGAGCTCATCGATGAACTGCATCGTCGCGGTATCGTGTTTATGCCGGCGAGCGGCCGTCAATATGCGAGCTTGCGCTACCTGTTTGCCCCGGTGGCCGATGAGCTCGCCTATGTATGCGAAAACGGAGCCCTGGTGATGAGCGAGGGGCGTGCCGTTGTCAAGCGTTCCATGGAGCGTAGCCTTGCTATGGATATCGCGAATGCCGTGGTTGCGTATCCCCATGCCGACGTGACCCTTTCATGTGAGGGACACCTCTACACCATGAGCGGCAACGATGCGTTCGTCGATCATTTGCGCTATGAGGTCCACTGCGATGTGGCGGTGGTCGATCGCCCCGAGGACATCGACGAGGACGTCATTAAGATTGCCTTCCAGACGCCCGAGGTGGATCAGCCGGCGGCCCTGGAGTATTTCGAGCGCCTCTTTAGCGACCGTGTTGACGTGATGACGTCGGGAACCGAATGGACGGACTTTATCGGTTTCGGTTCGGGCAAGGGCTCCGCGCTTGCCGATTACGGTCGTGCCCTGGGTATTTCGCCCGATGAGATGATGGCGTTTGGCGATAACGAAAACGATCGCGACATGCTCAACGTCGTGGGCCATCCCTATCTGATGGAGAGCTGCAACCCCTCTATGCGTGGCATTAACGACCGCGTCCGCTACGTGCGCACGGTCGAAGAAGAGCTGCGTCGTCTACTTGCTGAGTAGACATTTGGGACATGTCTAGAAATCTACTTTTTGCTGCAAAGTGCGGAAAGGTGGATTTTAAGGCATGTTCCAAACATCTACCTACAGTCGGGGCAGAGACCCTCGAAGATGGTGTAGTGCGACGTGACGTGCCAGTCGATTTGCTCGGACGCCTTGGCGTCGAGCTGGGCATCGAAGGGGAGCGGTACGTCGATGACGCGGCTGCACGAGGTGCAGATGATATGCGCATGCGGCTCGATCGTGCGATCGAAGCGGCTGCCGCCCGGCGTCTTGATGGAGAGAATCTCGCCGGCATCTGCCAAGAGATTGAGGTTGCGGTAGACCGTGCCGCGGCTGATCTTGTCATCCTGTTCGCGCACGGCGTTGTAGATTTCGTCGGCGGTGGGATGGTTATAGCTTTGGCGCACGGCGTCAAGAACCAGCTTTCGCTGCTTGGTATTCCTTCTTTGCACCGCCATGCGCCTCGCCTCTTTTCTATTAACGGTCGTAGGTAAATGATACCGTATTTAGCACACAATACTAATAATGAGGACTGAAACCGTCTTCATTGGCAAGTGGGGCTCGGGCCTGGGCGTCTACAAGGCGAAAACGCGTTCCCATGCGCTCGTAGGAGGCATGAAGCGCCTCGAGATGAGATAGGACGTTTGCCGGAGTTCCCTGTATCTCCATCTCGACTGAGCCGTCTTCCATGTTACGCACCCAGCCGGTGAGGGAGCGTGCCTGCGCGAGGTTGGTGTTGGTAAAGCGAAAACCAACGCCTTGGACTTGCCCCGCCCAGCGCAGGAAATAGCGCAGGGGAGTGTCTTGAGTGGCCTCGTCGCTTGCGAGTACGGTAAGCCTGCGGCGCAGCTCGAGCTCGACGTTTGATGGTTTTTGAGGCTCTCGACTGCCGCCGGTGACGCTGGAGAAGAACGTATCGAAGAGGCCCATCGCTATGCCTGCTTGCCTGCGTCGGCCGGGAAGGTAATGCCGGCCTGCTGGCGCACGGCATCCATGATGCGCAGTGAGACGAGCGTGACATCGCGGTAGTGGCCAAGCTCGTGGCGTCCCGCCGGGGTCTCCCAAATCTCTTCCTTAACGTTATCGATGCCGTCGATGGCGGTGATAAAGTCTGTGAGTTCGTATTCCATAGTGTTGCTCGATTTGGGCAGGTCGAGCACGCGGCCGTTGTCGCCCTGTTCGCGCGGTGCCTCGGTCGCCGAGCCGCGTACGACTTCGCCGCGATAGTCGATGCGGACGTTGCGGGGCGTGGACAGATGGTCGATCTGGATAGTGCCGTGCTCGCCTTCGATCTGCGAGGGCAGCAGGTCATTCGTAATTTTGGAGTGCGCGAGCTCGACGGAGATACGGCCACCGCCGTAGCTGGCGAGGATGGAACCGCAGCCATCGATGGGGCCGTGCGTGAGCTGTCGCGTGGTGGGGTCGAGCAGAGTAGTCATACTCGTAAGGCCGGAGGGCATGCCGAAAATCTCGACCATGGGCTCGACGGTGTAGACGCCAATGTCCATGAGGGAACCCGATGCCATATTGCAGTCGAAGATATTGGTGGCGCGTCCCGCGAGAATCTCGTTGTAGCGCGAGGAATACTTGCCAAAGCGCAATGAGGCGCGGCGGATGGGGGCGATCTCGCCCAGGGCGTCCTCGATGGCGTGGAAGGCGGGATCGTGGAGGGGACGCATGGCCTCGAGGGCCACGACACCTGCTGCCTCGGCAGCGCGGAAGACTTCCAGCGCCTGCGCTTCGGTGGCGCAGAAGGGTTTCTCGACGATGACGTGCTTGCCACCGGCGATGCAGGCAAGGGCCTGCTCGTAGTGAAGTGCGTTAGGGCTGCCGATATAGACGGCGTCGACGTCGGCGGCTACCGCAAGCTCATCGAGTGACGTAAAGTTTCGCTCACCACCGCGCTCGGCGGTAAAGGCAGTACCGCGATTGGCGTCGCGTGAAAGCGTGCCCACAAACGCGGCTTGGTCGTTGGCGTTGACGACTTGGATAAAGTCGTCGGTGATCATGGATGTGCCGATGGTCGCGATGCGCAGCATACGTCCCCCTTGCGTTGTTTGGTCTACAGGATGAGTGTAGCGCGTGGGGATATAAAGCTGCGCGAAAACGCTATTACAGGTCGCTCTCGTTAAAGCCGGTGTCGATATCGAGGTTACTGCCGTCGGCCGCCGTGGTGGCGAGCTCATCGCAGCGCTCGTTGAGCTCGTGGCCGGCGTGACCCTTAACCCAGATGAACTCAACCTTGTGCTTGCTTTTGGCGGTGAGTAGGCGCTCCCACAGGTCGCGGTTCTTGACGGGCTGCTTGTTGGCGGTTTTCCATCCGCGCTTTTTCCAGCCGTCGATCCAGTGTTTATTGAAAGCGTTGACGACGTACTGCGAATCGGAATGGACCTCGACCTCGCAGGGGCGGTTAAGTGCCTCGAGCGCCACGATGACCGCCATGAGCTCCATGCGGTTGTTGGTGGTCTTGGCGTAGCCGCGCGAAAGCTCGGAGGTGAAGGTCTTGCCGGCGGGGTTGGTGTATTTGAGCACGGCGCCGTAGCCGCCGCGTCCCGGATTTGATCGGGCCGAGCCGTCGGTATAGATGATGACCTTCACATGGTTCCTTTCGTTGGGTACGTTTCGTGTGAGTGACCATTGTAGCGCCGCGTTCGTCGAGGGCTAGCAATCTACGATTTCTACCCCGTCTTCCGACAGTTAGTTGGCATGGATGATGCGGTTGAGTTCGTCGAGGTATTGCTGCAAGAGGGGAGAGGGCTTGCGCTCGTCGTGCATGATATAGCCTACGTGCATCGTTGGGGCGTCTGCTAACGGGATCGATGCCATACCCCATTGCATTTCATTGGAGAGGACACCGGTCGACAGGGTGTAGCCGTTCGACGTGATAAGTAAGTTAGTAAGTGTTCCGCGGTCCGAGATTCGTATGTTGCGGTCGCAAGGGATATAGCTAAAAGGTTCCTCGGCGTAATAGAAGGAGTTTGAGGTTCCCTGCTCAAAGCTGTAGCGCGTATATGGTGTGAGGTCGGCAAGGGACAGCTGAGGGCGGCGTGCGAGCGGGTGGCGCTCGCTAACGAAGACGTGGACCGTCGCGTCGAATAGGGGATGGAAGCTCGCGCGCGCATCGGCGAAGGCCTTCTGCAGGACGCGGGCGTTAAAGTCGTCCAGATAGAGGATGCCGATGTCGCTGCGAAACGCGCGGACGTCATCGATGATCTGCGATGTGGTGGTCTCGCGCATGATGAACTCGAACTTGCTGTCGCGGCAGCGCTCGACTACGTTGACAAAGGCCTCGACCGAAAAGGCGTAGTGCTGGGCGGAAATGGCGAGGCGGGCTTGCGGGGTACCGCCGTCCTCGTAGCGGGCCTCAAGCATGTCGGCCTGCTCTACGACCTGGCGTGCATAACCCAAAAGCTCGGTGCCGTCGTTGGTGAGTGCAACACCGCGGCTAGAGCGCGTAAAGATTTCGATATGAAGTTCCTGTTCCAGGCTTTTGACGGCGTTGGAGATATTGGACTGTGCGGTATAGAGGCGCTGAGCTGCGGCGTTGATCGAACCGGACTCTGCCACGGCGATCAAAAAGCGAAGCTGCTGGAGGGTCATCGGCGCCCGTCCTTTCGATAGTTATCTATAAAACAGATAACAAGTTAGCGCTTTTAAGTGATTGACCGAGCGAAACAATGCCCGTACTATTCAAAACACACAAAGGCGGTAGGTAATTAAACCGACCACGGAACCGGGATGCGAAAGGAGGCCTGCATATGAATTGCTTACCAAGACGAATGCCGGGCTCCTGTTTGCGCCCGTCGGCGTGATCAGGAGACAGCGACTTACTTCTCTCTTTTTATTTACTTTTGTTCGATCAAGGAGATCATCATGAGCCAGTTCATCAACAACCCCGAGCACACCTTTGGTTTCGATACCCTGCAGCTGCACGTTGGCCAGGAGAGTGCCGATCCTGCATCCGACTCCCGTGCAGTGCCTATCTACCAGACCACGAGCTATGTGTTCCGCAACTCCCAGCACGCCGCCGACCGCTTTGGTCTTGCCGACGCCGGAAACATCTACGGCCGTCTGACCAACTCCACCCAGGGCGTCTTCGAGGATCGTATCGCCGCGCTCGAGGGTGGCGTGGCAGGTCTTGCCGTCGCCTCCGGTGCTGCTGCCATCACCTATACCCTGCAGGCTCTTGCCCAGGCCGGTGACCACGTGGTGGCTCAGAAGACCATCTACGGTGGCTCCTACAACCTGCTGGAGCATACGCTCTCCCAGTTTGGCGTCGAGACCACCTTCGTCGATGCCCACAACCTGGACGAGGTCGAGGGCGCCATCAAGGACAACACCACGGTCATCTATCTCGAGACGCTCGGCAACCCCAACTCCGACATCCCCAACATCGACGCCATCTCCGAGATCGCCAAGAAGCACGGTCTGCCGGTTGTCGTCGACAACACTTTCGGCACCCCGTATCTGTTCCGCCCGCTGGAGCATGGTGCCAACATCGTCGTCCACT
>DBGFLF010000236.1:0-5615 GCA_048528725.1 Collinsella sp. | reverse complement strand
CTTCTTGCCCACATATTCGGCGAGCACGATGGCGGCGTCGTTGCCCGAGGGAATCATCAGGCCGCGCAGCGCCTGCTCCACGGTAAGCTTGTCGCCTTCGAGCAAGCCGGCGGTCGAATTGCCCACGGTGGCTGCGGCGTTGCTCACCGTGACCTTCTCGTCCATCTTGCAATTCTCGACGGTTAGGATTGCGGTCATGACCTTGGTGATCGAGGCAATCTTGACCTGCTCATCGGCGCCGCGCCCATAGTAGACGGTGCCGTCTTTGCCCATGACGAGGGCATTGGTCGCATCGATATCGGGCAGGTTTTCGGCCGTGATACCGCGCACATCGGCGGTTTTGCCGCAAACATTGTCGGTCGTGAGCACTTGGGCGCCGCCGACGGTGGGCACGCCAGCGGCAAGGGCGATAGCGCAGACAAAGCCGGCGGCAAGCTGGGCTGAGCGCTTTGCAAAAGGGGTGAGGGACTTCACGGATTTCGCTTTCGACGGGATGGTCTCTTCTGGAACTAGAGTATATCGTTTGCCGGCGTCGGCGATCATCGCGTGCGTGCGTGGCCCACATCCGCACCCGAACGGGCACAAGGGTGCTTAAGGCCGACTTAATCACCCACGCTTGTTGTGTGTGGCGTGCGTCGCCTCGGGCATAATGGAGCGCGAGAGGAGCACGCATGAACGAGCGCATACTGGTAGTTGATGACGAGAAGGCCATCGCCGACTTGGTTGGTATCTACCTTACAAAAGAGGGCTTTGATGTCCAGATTGCCTATAGCGGGGCCGATGCTGCCAAGGCAATCTTGGAGCAGGAGTTCGATTTGGCGCTGCTGGATGTCATGCTGCCCGATATCGATGGATTTGTGCTGCTGCGTACGATCCGTTCCAGCCATACCTATCCTGTGATCATGCTGACGGCGCGCGATGCCCAGCAAGACAAGATCGAGGGCCTTTCGCTTGGTGCGGACGATTACGTGGTTAAGCCGTTCCGCCCGCTGGAGCTCATCGCGCGTGTGCACGCTCAGCTTCGCCGCTACACCAGCTACGGTAGCCGTGCGCAGGCGGCCGAGTCGCCGACCATTCAGCTCGACGGCTTGGAGATCAACCGCGATGCTCGTTCCGTAACGGTGGACGGTTCACCGGTACGCCTCACACCCACCGAGTATTCAATCTTGCTGTATCTGGTCGAGCATCGCGGCAGCGTGGTGGCCGTGGAGGACCTGTTCCGCGCGGTATGGAACGAGGACTTTATGTCCGGCTCCAACAATACGGTGATGGTGCATATTCGCCACTTGCGCGAAAAGATCGGCGACGACGCACAAAAGCCACGCTTTATCAAAAACGTCTGGGGCGTCGGCTACATCATCGAATAACGCTTTTCGCTTGTGAGGATCTTGATATGACAAAAGACGATAGGCAAGCGTTCGAGGTGCCCGATCGGCTCTTTGAATACGTGAGGTCGGTCGTCGACAACCGCGCGCTTGCAACGGTGCTGCTCTTTTTGCTGAGCCTGCTGCTGATTGGCATTGATAACATCGCTGGAATCTTGGCGGTGCTGCTTGTTGGCTTTTTGCTGATCGATCGATTTGAGATCGTGCGCCGCTGCGTGGTGATTGGCGGCGCCGCGTGGGCCATGACGTTGGCGATTGGCGCCATGGCGCTCGGCGGCATCGAAGGGCCGGTGCTGTTCGATGCCGGCTTTGTATTCAACATGCTTGGCTTTGTGCTGGCGCTTGCCGCGTGCGTGCTGTTCTTGTGTGGCCGCGCCCTGTACTATCAGGGCTACGAACAGGGCGAGCAGCATGCCGATTGTGTGCTGGCCGCTCGTATTCAAGATCGTCTGATCGATCACCCCGACACCTGGGACAACATTGACGGTGACTTCTTGGAGGTCGAGGGCGCCCTTAACCGCGTGCGTGACCGTGAGCGCAAGGTGCAGCAAGCTCTGCGTGACGAGTCGCATCGCAAGGACGATCTGGTCACGTACTTGGCACATGACCTACGCACCCCGCTTGCCAGTGTGGTGGGCTATCTTTCGCTGTTGCAAGAGGCTCCTGAGCTGCCGGTTGAGCAACGTGCGCACTTTACGGGCGTGGCTCTCGACAAGGCGCACCGGCTCGATGCGCTCATCGAAGAGTTCTTCGATATCACACGCTTTGACTTCCACGATATCGTGCTCACGCGCGGCTATGTTGATCTGGGGTTGCTGCTGGCTCAGGTGGCTGACGAGTTCTATCCCATCCTCAACGAGCAGCATAAGGAAGCCCAAGTTGATATCCACGAGGACCTGACGGTGCTCGTGGATGGCGACAAGATGGCTCGCGTGTTCAACAACATCATGAAAAACGCCGTCGCCTATAGCTATGAGGGCTCGACTATCACGATTGAGGCCGGGCGCCAAGACGATGGCGGCGTGCGCGTTCGCTTTATCAATCAGGGCGATCCTATCCCTGCGGCTAAGCTCAAGGTGATCTTTGAGAAGTTCTATCGCCTGGATGCGGCGCGTGCGACCAATCGCGGTGGTGCCGGTCTGGGCCTTGCTATTGCCAAGGAGATCATCGCGGCACACGGCGGTACCGTTGCATGTGAATCGACGCCCGAACACACGATATTCACCATCGAGCTGCCCGCCGCATAGCCAGCGTGCCCTTACAAACACTTGACAATGCGCTCACGTGCATATGAGCCGCGATTTCTACTATCGATACTGCTGAATTGATATCGATGTGGAGGTATGCGGTATGACGGCTGCTGCGGCTGTGGAGCCCACGGAGCTTGAAGAACTCATGGAAGCGCAGGCCGAGGCCGCGCACGAGCGCGAGGTTGGGGATGCGACTCGCCCCACGGCAGAGGATCTTGCCGCCTCGCCGACGCGCATCGACGTCGAGGGCCTCGACCTGTTCTATGGCGACCATCATGCGCTCAAGGACGTGAATATCAAGATCCGCGACAAGCAGATCACCTCATTTATCGGGCCTTCGGGCTGCGGAAAGTCCACGTTGCTGCGCTGCTTTAACCGCATGAACGACGGCATCAAGGATTGCCGTATCGAGGGCAAGATTGCGCTCGATGGTCAAGATATCCTGGGCGATTACGACATCTGCCGCCTTCGCCAGCGCGTGGGCATGGTGTTCCAGCGCCCCAACCCGTTTCCCATGAGCATCTACGACAACGTCGCCTATGGGCCGCGCGGTATGGGTGTGCGCGACCGCGTCGTGCTCGACGAGCTGGTCGAGGACTCCCTTCGTCGCGCTGCGCTATGGGATGAGGTCAAGGACAAGCTCAAAGAGTCGGGTCTGGGTCTTTCGGGCGGCCAGCAGCAGCGTCTGTGCATCGCCCGCGCGCTGGCCGTGCAGCCCGACATTCTGCTGATGGACGAGCCGACCTCGGCACTCGACCCTGTGTCGACGCTGGTGGTGGAGCAGCTGGCCTGTGAGCTCAAAGAGACTTGCACGCTCGTGGTCGTTACGCACAATATGCAGCAGGCGGCGCGTATCTCCGATTCGGTCGCATTCTTTTTGCTGGGTGAGCTGGTGGAGCACGCGCCCACCGCGCAACTCTTCAAGAATCCGACCGATCCGCGCACGGCGGATTATTTGACGGGGCGTTTTGGCTGATACCATCTAGTAAAGGTACCTTTAGGGTTAAGATGCGGTCATGCCGGCCGCAAAGGGGTTCAACATGATCTATTACGTCGAGGACGATGACAACATCAGGGATTTGACGGTCTATGCGCTGCGCAAGCAGGGGATTGAGGCCGAAGGCTTTTCGTGCGACGGTGAGTTTAAGGCTGCCGTGGCGCGACGGGTACCCGATGCCGTCCTGCTCGACATCATGCTGCCCGATACCGATGGCTTGGCGATTATGCGTCGACTGCGTGCCGATCGCCTGACGGCGACGGTGCCCATCATGATGCTTACCGCCAAGGATACCGAGCTCGACAAGGTGATGGCGCTCGATGGCGGTGCCGACGATTACCTGACTAAGCCGTTTTCGCTCATGGAGCTTGCGAGCCGCTGCCGCGCACTGCTGCGTCGCGGCGGCATGGTCAAGCAGGCGAGCGATGTGCTCAGCGTGGGCGACATCGTGCTCTCGCCCAGCCATCGCGAGGTGACCGTTGCCGGCGAGCCGCTTAAGCTCACCCTGCGCGAGTTCGACCTGCTCGAGTACCTCATGCGCAAGCCCGGCGTGGTTTTTACCCGCGAGTCGTTGCTGCAGAGCGTGTGGGGCTGGGACTTCGACGGCGGTTCGCGCACCGTTGACGTGCACGTGCAGACGCTTCGCCAAAAACTGGGCGAGCATGCCAGCGCCATCGAGACCGTGCGCGGCGTGGGCTACCGCTTGGCCGAGCCTTCTGCCGGCGATGGTGCCAAAGGCGACGACACCGCGGCCACCGCATCGGAGGAGTAACCCGTGGTCTTCGCCCCCCAGGGAAAACATACGCTGTCGCACCGCGTTTTTGTGACGATCTTTGTCTGCGCCATGGCGGTTATCGTGGCGTTTACGGTGCTGGGTGCGTTCTTTGTGCAAAACACCTTGGCGGATGCCACGAGTGCCAATCTGGCGCAGGAAACCGAGCTCATTGCTGCCGCTTTCGACGAACAGCAGGAGCCCATCCCGTTCTTGCGTAGTCTCGATCGCGAGGACTTGCGCATCACGCTGATTAACAAGGATGGATCGGTTGCCTACGACAACGAGGCGTCGCCTTCCACACTGCCCAACCATGGCGATCGCCCCGAGGTCATCGAGGCCTTTGAGAGTGGTTTGGGTTCCGCGGAGCGCGCAAGCTCTACGCTCGACGAGATTATGCTGTATCGCGCCGTCGCCCTTGATAACGGCCAGGTTGTCCGCTTGGCGCAGGCCCAGCCTGGCGTTGCGGCGATTTTGCTGTCGATGGTGGCGCCGATGCTGCTTATCGCAGCAGCGGGTGCGGTACTCTCGTTTTTTATGGCGCGCCGCGAGTCCCGTGCCATCATCGCGCCGTTGCAAGAGGTGGATTTGGACCACCCACGCCGCAGCTATGAGCACGCCTATGCCGAGATGGTCCCCATGCTTGAGCGTATCGAGTCGCAGCGCCAGGAACTCAAGCGCCAAATGGCGGTGCTAGCGGACAACGACCGTATGCGCCGCGAGTTCACGGCGAATATCACCCATGAGCTCAAGACGCCGCTTACGGCGATTTCGGGCTATGCCGAGCTCATCGCAAATGGCATGGTCGAGGGCGAGGACGACCTGCGCAACTTTGGCGGTCGCATCTATCGTGAGGCGGGCCGCTTGGCAGCGCTTGTCAACGATATCCTCACGCTGTCTAACTTGGACGAGGCCGAACGTGCAACTGAGGGCGAGGCGGTGCCCATTGGGTCCACGGAGCCTATTGAGCTCTCGCGTGCGATCTACGCGGTTGAGCAGCGTCTTGAACAGGTTGCCCGTCAGGCGAATGTGACGATAAGTCATGAGACCAAGCCTGTGGTCATCGAAGGCGTGTCGCGCTTGGTCGACGAGCTCATCTATAATCTGGCAAGCAACGCCATCCGCTACAATCGACCCGGCGGTACGGTTACGCTGCAGTGCGGCACCAACGACGAAGGCCATCCGTTCCTCGCTGTCGCCGACACGGGAAT
>DBGFLF010000235.1:0-3791 GCA_048528725.1 Collinsella sp. | reverse complement strand
ACCTCATTGAGAAGGCCGGCGGCGTTGTGGTAGGCGAGGAGTCCTGCACGGGCTCGCGCTACTACAAGGATTTGGTCGACGAGTCCGGCGAGACGGTCGACGAGATGCTCGACGCCATCGCCGAGCGCTACTTTAAGATCAACTGCGCCGTCTTTACGCCCAACGACCAGCGTATGAAGGACATTGTCCAGATGGCCAAGGACCTGCATGTCGACGGTATCGTCGACGTGGCCTTGCAGTTCTGCACGCTCTACGAGATGGAGTCGTTTGCCGTGGAGAAGGCCGCCGAGGAGGCGGGCATTCCGTTTATGCACATCACGACCGACTACGCCGGCGAGGACGCCGGTCAACTGCAAACCAGGATTGAGGCTTTCTTGGAAACCATTTAGGACTATCCGTCCCGGCGGCTTCTCCAGGCACCCGATCTTGCCGTTCAAACCGTCGCTTGCGTGCCAAAGTACGCGGCGCGTCTCTTTCACGGCAACCTCGGGCACCTGGGAAAGCCGTTTCCTTGGTTGGTTAAAAGGTTTAGGAGTTATATGTCGGAAAATATTGAGCAGCCGTTGCCCAGCACGTTTGAGGAGTTCAACGAGCAGCGCAAGGCGGCGTTTATTCGCGTTAAGGATTACAAGCAGGCGGGTAATCGCCTGGTCGGCTTTTTGTGCAGCTATACGCCGCTCGAGATTATCGATGCCGCGGGGGCTGCGAGTGTCGCTCTGTGCGGTACGTCCGATGAGGTGATTCCCGAGGCCGAGAAGGTGCTGCCGGCAAACCTCTGCCCGCTCATCAAGTCGACCTACGGCTTTGCCTACTCGCAAAAGTGCCCGTTTACGTACTTTAGCGACATGATCATCGGTGAGACCACCTGCGACGGCAAGAAGAAGATGTACGAGCTACTCAACGAGCTCAAGCGCACGCACATTCTGCATCTTCCGCAGGGCCGCGACCGCGCCTACGAGCGCGAGGGCTGGTACGAGGAGTGCCGCCTGCTCAAGGAGGAGCTCGAGGGCTTCTACGGCATCACGATTACCGACGATGACCTGCGCGCTGCCGTCCGTCGTCGCAACCGCTTGCGTGCGGCCCAGCTCGAGATGTTTGCGCTGCAGGCCAACCAGCCGGCGGCCATGAGCGGCGTCGACCTGATGAGCACCATGTTTGCCGGTACGTTCAGCTTTGATATCGAGGCCTATACGCAGCAGCTGGAGCAAAAGGTCGCCAAGCTGCGCGAGGCCTATGATGCAGGCGAGCGCCCGGTCGCGGCAGATGCTAAGCGCATTCTGATTACCGGTTGCCCGGTGGGCGGCGTGATCAACAAGATCGGTCGCACCATCGAGTCCAACGGCGGCGTGGTCGTGTGCATGGACGATTGCTCGGGCGAGCGTACGGCCGCCATGATGATCGACCCCGACGCTCCCGATATCCTACGCGCCATTGCCGATCGCTACTTGGACATTAATTGCTCGGTCATGACGCCCAACGACGGCCGCATGGACAACACCTTGGCCATGTGCGAGAAGTACCACGTGGATGGTGTGGTGGAAAACGTGCTGCAGGCATGCCACACCTTCAACGTTGAGAGCGCTCGTATGCAGGAGGCCGTCGAGGGTGCGGGCATTCCGTACATGAAGATCGAGACCGATTACAGCAACGGCGACATGGGCCAGATCGAGACTCGCATCGCCGCCTTCATCGAAACCCTCTAGCTTCCTCAGGCACCGGATCTTGCCCCTCAAACCGTCGCTTGCGTACCAAAGTACGCTGCGCTCCTCTTTCGGGGCAATCTCCGGCACCTGAGAAACCTAGATCTAAGGCGCCTGAACGCGCCGCTACCTTTGATGTTTAGATTGGGAGAGAGCCATGATGGGGATCGGGATCGATATCGGGTCTACGGCGGCTAAGGCTGCTGTGGTCGACGGGGAGGGTTCGGTGGCGTGGACGTGCGTGCAGCCAACCGGGTTTTCGTCGGTCGATGCGGCGGAGCGTCTGCGCGAGGCACTGGCAGCGGCCGGCTACGACGTGACGGGCGACGATGTTTGCGTGGTCGCGACTGGCTACGGCCGTGTTGCCGTGCCCTATGCGCACAAGGTCGTGACCGAGATCACCTGCCACGGTACCGGTGCCGTGCGCCTGTTTGGCGATCACGGCACGGTGATTGACGTGGGCGGCCAGGACACCAAGGTCATTCAGCTTAAAAGTGGCCGCGTGGCCAAGTTCGCCATGAACGACAAGTGCGCTGCCGGTACGGGGCGCTTTTTGGAGATCATGGCCGACCGTCTGGGTATTTCCCAACAGCAGATGGCCGACCTTGCGCGTTCCGGTGAGCCCACCAAGATCAGCAGCATGTGCACGGTGTTTGCCGAAAGCGAGGTCATCAGCCTGATCGGTCGCGGTGGGCTGCGCGAGAACATTGCACGTGGCGTGATCGACAGCGTGGTCTCGCGCGTGGCGACCATGGCCGGGCAGGCCGCGGGCGCCCCGTACTACCTGACCGGTGGCCTGTGCGAGAACGCCTTCGTGGTGGAGCGGTTGGGCGAGCTGCTGGGGTCGCCGGTGACCACCTCGCCCCAGGCTCGCTTTGCTGGTGCCATCGGCGCGGCGATTCGCGCACAGGCGCTCAATTAATGCATCCGCCGCAGGCTCGCATTCATGCGTATACTGGGAGAAAATGATTGACCGATGAGAGGAGGTATCGATGGCTGACGATCAGATTAAGCTCACGTCTATGACTGCCGCGAGCGGTTGAACCGCTAAGTTGGCTCCTGGAGCCCTCGCCCAGGTTCTGGGCGACTTGCCAAATGTGCATAACGACAACTTGCTCGTGGGGTTCGATACCTCCGACGATGCGAGCGTCTTTCGCGTTGGCGATAACTTGGGTCTCGTGCAGTCCATCGACTTCTTCCCACCGATGGTCGACGACCCGTTTTTGTTTGGCCAGATCGCCGCGGCAAACTCACTGTCGGACATCTACGCCATGGGCGGGCGGCCGAGCCATGCCATGAACTTGCTGTGCATCCCGAGCTGTCTGGGCGTTGAGGTTGCCGGTCAGATTCTGGCGGGCGGCGCCGACAAGTGCGTCGAGGCGGGTTGCTCCATCGCGGGCGGTCACACCATCAACGACGACGAGCCCAAGTACGGCCTGTCCGTGAGCGGGTTTGTCGCGCTCGACCGCATGCTCGCCAACAGCGGCGCGCGCGTGGGCGATGTTCTGCTGCTGACCAAGGCGATCGGCTCGGGCATTATCACCACGGCCATTAAGGGCGAGCTCATCGAGCAGGACGAGGCCGCGGCCATGTTTGACTCGATGCGCATCCTCAACGAGGCGCCGATTCGTCTGGCCGAGGGACTTGAGCTTCACGGCTGCACCGACATCACGGGCTTTGGCCTGATCGGGCATGCGTGCGAGATGGCCGAGGGCTCGGGCGTGCAGATTGAGCTTGCGTCGGGGGCGGTGCCGCTCTTTGACCAGGTGCTCGACATGGCGCGTTTGGGCATTATCCCCGCGGGCTCCTACCGCAACCAGGACTTCTTTGGCCCGCGCGTGACGGCCGACGAGGACCTTGAGCCGGGCATGCTCGACGCGCTGTACGACCCGCAGACGTCTGGTGGCCTGCTTATCGCGGCACCTGCTGCCGATGTGGATGAGCTTGCGAGCCGTCTACATGCCGAAGGACGTATCGCCGCCGCCGTCGGTCGCGTGTACGAGCCGGTACCAGGCGGTCCTGCCGTTCGCGTTGTGCATTAAGGAAAACCGTTTATGCGACCGCCTACTGTTCTGGGCGGTCCCTTTTGAA
>DBGFLF010000234.1:0-2387 GCA_048528725.1 Collinsella sp. | reverse complement strand
GACGATGGCGACGATCGCCGTCAACACGCCCGTGGCGAAGCGGTCCTGCTTTTGGACACGCCCGAGCCTCGCCTCGTCGATGTGGATACGCGTGCTAGCCACGAGCCTTCGCCCCCTTGCGGCCGATAAGGTGGATGATCAGGATGAAGATGAGGCTCATGCCCATCAGCAGCAGACCGAGCGCCCACAGAACATCGTCCTGGGCCGAGCCCTCGGCATAGACCGCCATAGACGTGGTGAGCGTGGTGGTGATGGTGGACGCCGGCGACAGCAGTGACGTCGGCATGGCCTCGATACCGCCGATAACCATGCGCACGGCAAGCGTTTCGCCAAAGGCGCGGGTCATACCAAGGATGACCGCGGTCATGAGCGACGGCATGGCGCTCTTGAGCACCACGTGCCAGATGGTCTGCCAGCGGGTATAGCCCAGCGCGAGCGAGCCCTGTCGGTAGCTGTCGGGCACGGCGCGCAGGCCATCGACCGAAAGCGTGGTCATGGTCGGCAGGATCATGACGGCCAGCACGATGGCGCCGGGCAAGATGCCCAGGCCCGTGCTCACGTGGAAAACGCTCTTCATAAGACCGACGACCACGTGAAAACCGATCAGGCCAAAGACGACCGAGGGGATGCCGGTCAAAAGCTCAATGAGCGGCTGAAAGATCTTAGAGCCAAACTTAGGGCTAATCTCGACCGCAAAGATGGCAGAGCCGATGGCGATGGGCAGCGCGATGAGCGTGGAGAGTACCATGACCGCAAACGAGGTGACGATCAGGGGCAGGGCGCCGGTGTAGGGCAGGCCGTTTTCGGCCGTGTTGGCCAGGTCCCACTTGGTGCCGGTGAAGAACTCGGCAACCGAAACGCCATCCTTGAGAAAAGCCGAGAGGCCCTTTTGGGCGACCATGAAGATGAGCGCGGCAACGACAAGCGTCACGAGCGCTACGCACGCGCCCGTGACGCCCAGACCCACGTTCTCAAGGTCGCGCTTTGGCAGCTGTTTTGCCATTGCAAACCTTTCCGGGGCGATTACTTATTTAGCAGAGACCTTGCCGCTGGCGTCCTTGACGACCTTCATGGCAGAGACGGGGATAAAGCCCTGCTCCTCGACGAGCTTGCCCTGGACGTCATCGGAAAGCATGAACTCCAGGAAGGCCTTGGTGGCCTCGTCGGCATCCTTAGCGCAGTACATGTGCTCGGTAGCCCAGATTTTAAAGGAGTCGTCGGTGACGTTTGCGCTCTTGGGCTCCACGCCCTCGACCTTGATGGCATTGAACTTGGAGTCATCGAAGTGCGAGAAGTCCAGGTAGGAGATGGCGTTGTCGGTGCTGCCCATCTGAGTCTGGACGTCGCCGGACTTGTCGAGCTCGGCGTCGCCCTTAAAATCGACGGCCTCGTCGCCAAAGACAGCCGCCTCAAAGGTGGCGCGGGTACCGGAGCCGGCCTTGCGGTTGAGGACGACGATAGTAGCGTCGTCGCCGCCAACCTCCTTCCAGTTGGTGATCTGGCCGGAGAAGATGCCCTTGAGCTGCTCGAGAGACAGGTCGTCGACCTTGACGTTTTTGGAGACGACGGGGCCCATGCCCACGACAGCGACCTCGTGGTCGACGAGCTTCTTGACCTGGTCGGCCTCGAGCTTGGTCTCGGCGAAGACGTCGGAGTTACCGATGGTAACGGTGCCGGCGGCGACAGCGGTCAGGCCCTTGCCCGAACCGTTACCCGAGCCGGAGACGGAGACGTCCGGGTTGGCATCCATGAACTTCTCGGCAGCGGCCTCGACGAGAGCCTGGAACGAGGAGGCGCCGTCGTAGGTCACCTCGCCGGAGACAGACTCGGCAGCGGCAGTGACGCTGCCCTTGTCGGCGGCGTTGGAAGCGCCTGAGCCGCCGCAGCCAACGAGACCGAGACCGACGATGCTGGCAAGACCACCAGCGAGGCCGAGGAACTGACGACGAGAATAAGCCTGATCGAGCATGATCTTCCTTTCGTACATGCGACTCGCGGGCACCCTGCCCGCTTTGCTGTTTGGAAAGATACGACCTCGATCGGGCAGTGCCCGCGCCAACTGCGGTTTTTTACGGGCATCTGATAGACCCTTACCGCAAGCGCAGCACGGCCTTTACAAACGAATAACAATCCAGCGCCGAACATGGCGCACCTTTTACACCAGAGGAAGGTAGTTGTTGGGGACGTTCTTAAACGACTAGTCGTTGGGGACGTTCTTGTTTGACTAGTCATTTAAGAACGTCCCCAAGGACTACCTTGGAAACCCCGCAGGTTGAGCATAAGTCAGCGAAAACGCCCCTAAGCGAGCAATGTGCCTTGAAAGAGGAGGGCATAGGCCTTCTGGCCATGCCCGACGATTGAAAGGCAGATTGCCGCTTAGGGGCATT
>DBGFLF010000233.1:0-2511 GCA_048528725.1 Collinsella sp. | reverse complement strand
CGAGTTCACCGGCCGCATTATGGAAGGCCGCCGTTACTCCGAGGGCCTGCACCAGGCCATTGAGGCCAAAGAGGGCGTGCTCGTACGCGAGGAGAACCAGACTCTGGCCACCATCACCCTGCAGAACTACTTCCGTCTGTATGACAAGCTCTCCGGCATGACCGGCACGGCACTTACCGAGGATGCTGAGTTCCGCGAGATCTACAAGCTGCCCGTCGAGGTCATCCCCTCCAACAAGCCCGTGCAGCGCGTGGACCACGAGGACCTGGTGTACCGCACCATTCAGGCTAAATACAACGCCGTTGCCGACGACGTTGAGCGTCGTCACGCCAAGGGCCAACCGGTCCTGGTGGGCACCGTCTCCATCGAGAGCTCCGAGAAGCTGTCCGCCGCCCTTACCAAGCGCGGCATCGCGCACGAGGTCCTCAACGCCAAGCATCACGAGCGCGAGGCTCATATCGTTGCCCAGGCCGGACGCTACGGCGCCGTGACCATCGCTACTAACATGGCCGGTCGCGGTACCGACATCCTGCTGGGCGGCAACCCCGACGAGCTGGTGCGCGAGCGCTTGGAGTACGAGGGCCTGACCATGGAGGACGTGACGCCCGAGCAGCTCGAGCAGTTTAACGCCGAGGCCAAGGAGACCTGCAAGGCCGAGCGCGAGCGCGTGCTTGCCGCCGGCGGCCTGACCGTTATCGGAACCGAGCGCCACGAGTCCCGTCGTATCGACAACCAGCTGCGCGGCCGCTCCGGTCGTCAGGGCGATCCGGGCGAGACCCAGTTCTACCTGTCGCTCGAGGACGACCTCATGCGCCTGTTCGGCGGCGACAAGATGGACCGCGTCTCCAAGATGATGGTCACGGCCGACATGGGCGACGACATGCCCATCCAGCACAAGATCATCTCCAAGGCCGTCGAGAGCGCCCAGCACAAGGTCGAGAGCATCAACTTCTCCATGCGTAAGAGCGTCCTTGAGTACGACGACGTCATGAACAAGCAGCGCCAGGTCATCTACGCCGAGCGCAATAAGATTCTGGACGGCAAGGACCTGACCGACCACATCACCGAGGTCATGCACGACACCGTGTACCGCTGCGTGCAGGAGTTCTGCACCAAGGACAGTCACGATGGCGAGCGCGACCTGGAGGGCCTGCGCAAGTGGGTTGTGGAGCTCACCGGCCACATCGATACGCCGAAGTTCCCCGACGAGGATTATGAGGCCCTGGCTGCCGATGTCCTGGCTTACGTAGAGAAGTGCTACAACATGAAGGCCGAGCGCTTGGGCGAGGACCTGATGCGCGAGCTCAACACCCAGGTCATGCTGCGCGTCATCGATACCCGCTGGATGAACTACCTGCAGGAGATGGACTACCTCAAGACCGGCATCGGCCTGCGCGGCTTTGGCCAGCGCGACCCGCTGGTTGAGTACAAGACCGAGGCCTACGGCGCGTTCCAGATACTCGTCGATACCATGTATGAGGATTACCTGCGCACGGTTCTGCGCATCGAGATCAAGGCTGCCCCGCGTGCCGTGGAGCACAAGGAGGAGCCCGCGCTCGAGGGTGCGCACTTCTCCGGTCCTGCCGAGGTCGATGGTGACAACGGCGGCTCGGTGCTGCGCAAGCAGGCGCAGGTGCAGGCCCGCATGGCTGTCCAGGGTGGTCCGGCTGCCGTCAACAACGGTGGCAAGGTGACCACCTATCGCAAGTCCGAGAGCGACGATCCGTACGTCAACGTGGGCCGCAACGACCCGTGCCCCTGCGGTAGCGGCAAGAAGTTTAAGTACTGCCACGGCAGGAATCGTTAATGGCTGAGGCTTTAGAGGTAACGCCCGCCGAGCTGGACGCGTTTGCGGACCGGCTCGGTGAGGTCGAGTCGTATCTCCACCTGGACGAGAAGCGTACCCGCGTGTTCGAGCTCGAGGCCAAAAGTGTTGCCCCTGGCTTTTGGGATGACGCCGACGCCGCCCGTGCCACCATGGAGGAGATCGCGCGCACCAAGGAAGATATCGCTGCCGTGGACACCGCGCGCGGCGAGCTTTCCGATGCCCGCGCCGCGCTGGAGCTTGCCGAGGAGATGGGGGATGACCCCGACGCCGCCGCCCTTCGCGAGGAGGCTGCAGCCACGGCTGAGCGCCTGGCCCGTGCCATCGATGAGCTTGAGCTTTCGAGCTGGTTTACCGGTGAGTTCGATCACGGCGATGCCATTGTGACCATCAAGCCCGGACAGGGTGGTCTGGAGGCCCAGGACTGGACCTTCATGCTCTTTAAGATGTACATGAAGTACTGCCAGCGTCGCGGCTGGAAGGTCACCATCAACGACTGTCCCGCGGCCGAGGTCATCGGCATTGACCGTGCGACCTTTACCGTCGAGGGCAAGGACGCATTTGGCATGCTGCGCGCCGAGGCCGGCGTCCACCGCTTGGTTCGCATTAGCCCCACCGACGACAAGAAGCGCCGCCAGACCACGTTTGCCGGCGTCGAGGTCATCCCCGTGCTACCCGATGATATC
>DBGFLF010000232.1:0-8512 GCA_048528725.1 Collinsella sp. | reverse complement strand
GCCGTCCTCCGATCTTCCGGGGCCGGCCGGTCCGGCCCTCAGGGTATCGGGTTCCCACATTCATCCGTACATGTACGGATGAATGTGGGAGGTGTTCGGATGAAGTCGATAATCAAGGTACCTGCGTAAACAATGTGAGTGAAATATGAATCTCGATGGATACGCCCGCAGCCGTGTATACTAAACAGCTGTGTGTAACCAGGGGAGTATTCTGGCTGGACAAAATGCCTGCTTAATAGGGTTGTCAGGTAGTCCGGGCGAAATACAAGGCTGGGGAGCACGTCGTGTAAGTAGTGGTCCTCTAGGGGCGTACGCTCGGTGGTGTACGCATTGTCCCAAGACCACGCGAGAGTTGGGATCATATCTTGATCAGCATGATTCTCGGCCGCAAGATTGGCATGACCCAGGTTTGGGACGAGGACGACAACGTCGTTCCCGTCACGGTCATCCAGGCTGGCCCCTGCGCTGTCTCGCAGGTTAAAACTCAGGCAACCGACGGCTATGACGCCGTCCAGATCGGTTTCGGCGACATCAAGGCCAAGAACGTGAACAAGCCCATGGCTGGTCACTTCGCCAAGGCTGGCGTCGAGCCTGTCCGTTTCCTTCGTGAGGTCCGCGTCGAGAACGGCGAGGAGCACAAGGTCGGCGAGGTCGTCACCGTCGCTGATTTCGCTGATGTCGAGAAGGTCGACGTCATCGGTACCTCCAAGGGTAAGGGCTTCCAGGGTCGCATCAAGCGCTGGGGTCAGCGCCGCGGTCCTATGACGCATGGTTCTCACTTCCAGCGTCACCCCGGTTCTATCGGTCAGTGCGCCTATCCTGCGCGCGTCCTCAAGGGCGTCAAGATGGCCGGTCACATGGGTAACGAGCGCGTTACCGTCAAGAACCTTTCCGTTGTCCGCATCGATGCCGAGCAGAACCTCATCTTGGTCAAGGGCGCTGTCCCGGGTGCCAAGAATGGTCTCGTCGCCATCCGTATGGCCTAAGGGCCCAGCCCATTTAGCCCAGCGTCATACCAAGGAGAACACTTAAATGGCAAAGTTTGAAGTAAAGAACAGCGAGGGCAAGAAGGTCGCCGAGGCCGAGCTCGCCGCTGAGGTGTACGGCATCGAGCCGAACATCCACGTTATGCACCACATCGTCAAGTGCCAGATGGCCTCTTGGCGTCAGGGCACCCAGTCCGCTAAGGGCCGCTCTGAGGTTTCCGGTGGCGGCAAGAAGCCTTGGCGTCAGAAGGGCACCGGCCGTGCCCGCCAGGGTTCCATCCGTGCTGCCCAGTGGCGTCACGGTGGCGTTGTCTTCGCCCCCAAGCCCCGTTCCTACGCTAAGCGTATGAACAACAAGGAGGTCAAGCTGGCTATGCGCTCCGCGCTGTCCGCCAAGCTGGCCGATGGCGAGCTCGTGCTCGTCGACGACTACGGCTTCGAGAAGCCTTCCACCAAGGCTGCCGTTGCCATGCTCAAGGCTCTCGGCCTTGAGGGCAAGCGTCTGACCATCATCGTTCGCGATGAGGACGTCAACGCCTACCTGTCGTTCCGCAACATTCCCAAGACGTTCATCATCACTGCCGACGAGGCCAACACCTACGATCTCGTCAACAACAACGCCGTGCTGATGCCCGCCGACATCGCCGCTCACTTCGGGGAGGTGCTTGCTTAAATGACCGCCCACGAGATCATCATCCGTCCGATCGTGTCCGAGCGTTCCTTCTCCGGCATGGAGCAGAACAAGTACACGTTCGAGGTCGCCAAGGATGCTAACAAGTATCAGATCAAGGACGCTGTCGAGGAGATCTTCGGCGTCAAGGTCGTTCGCGTGAACACCCTGACGGTCAAGCCCAAGACCAAGCGCGTGCGCTATGTCGCCGGCAAGACCCGTTCTTGGAAGAAGGCCATCGTCACGCTGGCCGAGGGCGACACCATCGAGGTCTTTGGCAACCAGGCCTAAGACTCGCTGCTGTTGAGTGAGCTCATGCCTCCCAAATAGGGGAGGCGAGAGCTCAAGGTTTTGGGCGTATAAAGTGGACACGCCCGGAGCCGTGTATACGTCCGGTGTCATCGCACCCGAGGCAGAACCTCGAATCCCTGTCTGCGATGGCTAACGGATTCCTATTGAAAGGGATTGTAATGGCTGTAAAGCACCTTAAGCCGACCTCCGCTGGTAGGCGTTGGCAGACGATCTCCGACTTCTCCGAGATCACCTGCACCAAGCCCGAGAAGTCTCTTCTCGAGCCCCTGCCCAAGAAGGCCGGTCGTAACAACAACGGCCGCATCACCACCCGCCACCAGGGCGGCGGCGTGAAGCGTCGTTACCGCGTGATCGACTTCAAGCGCAACAAGGCCGGCGTGCCCGCCAAGGTTGCCACGATCGAGTACGATCCGAACCGTTCCGCTCGCATCGCTCTGCTGCACTACGCTGACGGTGAGAAGCGCTACATCCTGGCCCCCAAGGGTCTCGAGGTCGGTCAGACCATCATGTCCGGTTCTGACGCCGACATCAAGCCGGGCAACGCTCTGCCCCTCGCCGACATCCCCGTCGGTACGCTCATCCACGCCGTCGAGTTCCAGCCGGGCAAGGGCGCTGCTATCGCCCGTTCCGCCGGTAACTCCTGCCAGCTGATGGGTAAGGAGGGCAAGTACGCTATCGTCCGTATGCCTTCCTCCGAGATGCGCCGCATCCTCGTTACCTGCCGCGCCACCGTCGGTGAGGTCGGCAACGCCGATCACTCCAACATCGTCATCGGCAAGGCCGGCCGTAAGCGTCACATGAACGTGCGCCCGACCGTCCGCGGTACCGTCATGAACCCTGTCGACCACCCGCACGGCGGTGGCGAGGGCAAGAACCACACCTCTGGTCGTCCCTCCGTTACCCCCTGGGGTAAGCCGACGAAGGGCCTTCGTACGCGCAAGAAGAAGAAGGTCTCGAACCAGCACATCATTCGTCGCCGTAAGAAGTAATTTCGGATACCGAGTTTTAGGAGAAAGCACTTATGAGCAGAAGTCTCAAAAAGGGCCCGTTCGTGGAGACTCGCCTTCTCTCGCGTATCACCGCGATGAACGAGGCTGGCAAGAAGGACGTCGTGAAGACCTGGTCCCGCGCGTCCACCATCTTCCCCGAGATGGTTGGTCACACCATCGCCGTCCACGACGGCCGCAAGCATGTGCCCGTGTATGTTACCGAGTCCATGGTTGGTCACAAGCTCGGCGAGTTCGCGCCGACTCGTACGTTCCGTGGCCACAAGGCCAAATAGGGGGTTAACCGTAAATGGCAACTAAGTCTATTGAAACTGAGGCCACCGAGGTTCGCGCCGTCGCTAAGTACGTGCGTGTTTCCCCCAGCAAGGCCCGCCTGGTGGTCGATCTGATCCGCCGCAAGCCTGTTGCTCAGGCCTTCGACATCCTCCACTTCTGCGACCGCGCCGTCGCCGTGGATGTCGAGAAGGTTCTCCGTTCCGCCGTTGCGAACGCCGAGAACAACAACGGTCTGCGTGCCGACAACCTGGTTGTCGCCGCTGCCTATGTTGACGAGGGTCCGACGCTTAAGCGCATCCGTCCCCGCGCCAAGGGTTCCGCTTCTCGCATTCTGAAGCGTACTTCCCACATCACCGTCGTCGTTGCTCCTCGAAAGGAGGCGTAAAGCTGTATGGGTCAGAAAGTCTACCCCACCGGCTTCCGTCTTGGCATCACCGAGAACTGGCGCTCCCGCTGGTTCGCAGAGAAGGATTACGCTAAGACCCTCGGTAACGATCTCGAGATCCGCAAGTACCTCGAGAAGCGTCTTTCCCGCGCAGCTGTCTCCCGCGTCGAGATCGAGCGCGCTGGCGACAAGGTGAAGGTCATCATCCTCACTGCTCGCCCCGGCGTTGTCATCGGTAAGAAGGGTGCCGAGATCGATACCCTCCGCACCGAGCTCGAGAAGGTCGCTGGCGTCTCCAAGGGCCAGCTCTCCGTCGACGTTGTCGAGATCAAGCGCCCCGAGCTCGACGCCAACCTCGTTGCTCAGTCTATCGCCGAGCAGCTCGAGGGCCGCGTTGCCTTCCGTCGCGCTATGCGCAAGGCTGTCCAGTCCGCCCGCAAGGCCGGCGCTAAGGGCATCCGTATCCAGTGCTCCGGTCGTCTCGGCGGTGCCGAGATGGGCCGTCGTGAGTGGTACCGCGAGGGTCGCGTGCCTCTGCACACCCTCCGTGCCAAGATTGACTACGGCACAGCTGTCGCCAGCACCACTATGGGCGCTTGCGGCGTGAAGGTCTGGATTTACCTGGGCGAGAAGCTCCCGGGCCAGCCTGTTCCCAACCCTGCACTCGAGGGCTCTTCCCGTCCTCGTCGTCGTAACTCCGAGAGGAGGGGTCAGTAGTGCTTGCCCCTAAGCGTATTCTTCACCGCAAGGTGCAGCGTGGCTCCATGAAGGGCCAGGCCAAGGGTAATACCGAGCTGCATTTCGGCGAGTTTGGTATCCAGGCTCTCGAGGCCCATTGGATCACCAACCGTCAGATCGAGGCCGCTCGTATTGCTATGACCCGCTACATGAAGCGTGGCGGTCGTGTCTACATCACGATCTTCCCCGATAAGCCCATCACCAAGAAGCCTGCTGAGACTCGCATGGGTTCTGGTAAGGGTAACCCCGAGGAGTGGGTGGCCGTCGTCAAGCCCGGCCGCATCATGTTCGAGGTCAAGGGCGTGCCCGAGGAGGTCGCTCGCGAGGCTCTGCGTCTTGCACAGCACAAGCTTCCCATCAAGACCAAGATTGTTGCTGCCAAGAACGCCGAGCAGCGCATCGAGAAGGAGATGGCTGAGGAGGCCGCTCTCGAGGCCAAGTGGGCTGCTGAGGACGCCGCCGCCGCCAAGGAGGAGAACTAATGAAGCCCGCAGAGATTCGTGAGCTCTCGGACGCTCAGCTCGTTGAGAAGCTGAAGGAAATGCGCGCCGAGCTCTTTAACCTTCGTTTCCAGATGGCCACCAGCCAGCTGGACAACACCGCTCGCGTCAACACCGTGAAGAAGGACATCGCTCGCGTCCTCACGGAGCAGCGCGCCCGCGAGATCGCAGCGGAGAAGTCCGCTGTCGCCGAGTAGGACCTAAGGAGAGAACATGACTGATTCGCGTAACTCGCGTAAGGTCCGTACGGGTGTCGTTACCTCCGTCTCCGGTGCCAAGACCATTGTTGTCACCATCACCGAGCGCAAGCGTCACCCCAAGTACGGCAAGATGATGACCAGCTCCAAGAAGCTGCACGCTCACGACGAGGAGTGCACGGCTGGCGTGGGCGATACCGTCCGCGTTATGGAGACCCGTCCTATGTCCAAGATGAAGCGTTGGCGCCTCATCGAGGTCGTCGAGCGCGCTAAATAAGCAGTCGCTCTTACGACTTGTACGTTTCCGAAGATGTGCGTATGCCTGGCTTGCATACCACGGGCCGTATAAAGGCTGCGCACCTCTCTTCGGTTCTTAGTTCGGAGGAACATCTACCATGATTCAGATGCAAACCATGCTGAACGTCGCCGACAACTCCGGCGCTCGCAAGATTCGCTGCATCAAGGTGCTTGGCGGTTCCAAGCGTCGTTATGCAGGCATCGGCGATGTGTTCATCGGTGCTGTCCAGGAGGCTACCCCTGGCGCCAACGTCAAGAAGAAGGACGTTGTCCGTTGCGTCGTCGTTCGCACCGTTAAGGAGATCCGCCGCAAGGATGGCTCCTACATTCGCTTTGATGAGAACGCCTGCGTTGTCATCAACAACGATGGTTCGCCCGTCGGCACCCGTATCTTCGGGCCCGTCGCTCGCGAGCTTCGTGACAAGAAGTACATGAAGATCGTCTCGCTCGCTCCCGAGACCCTGTAGTTAGGGGAGATATATGTATATCAAGAAGGGCGATAAGGTCCAGGTTCTCTCTGGTAAGGATCGCGGCAAGCAGGGCGTTGTCCTGCGTGCTCTCCCCGCCGAGAACAAGGTCGTTGTCGAGGGCGTTTCGGTCGTCAAGAAGGCCGTCAAGCCCAACGCTGCCAACCAGCAGGGCGGCATCGTTTCGCAGGAGGCTCCTATCGACGCCTCCAACGTCAATCTCGTTTGCCCCGAGTGCGGTAAGGTTACCCGCGTCGGTCACGAGAAGGACGGCAAGAACAAGCTGCGCGTCTGCAAGAAGTGCGGCCACAAGTTCTAAGCTGCCCGCAACATCAAGTTGCTAGCAAAGGCCCGGATGCCCCAAGGCACCCGGGCCTTTTTCTATCCCTACTCATTGGGGATACTCATTGGGGACAGACTTACATGAGTGATTGCGCTCATTGGGGACAGACTAAAATGAGTGGTCGATGGGGACAGCCTTGCAACGAAAGCGGCACATGGGGACGTTCCCTATGTGCCGGTAGTTCGGGGCGGTCCTTTGATGTCCGATGCCCCCGGAGGTGTCGAGTATCACGGACTACTCTGTCTTTTGGGGCTTTGGTGTTCCGTCTCTTTATGTTTCGTAAGGATCCTCGCATGCGCATTATCGCGCATAGCATTGCGTGTTAATGCGTATGACCGCGTAAAAATGTGCAAAATATGGCTAAATAATGACCGATAAACAAATAAACACGCAAATACAAGCAAATGCGCGCGCATTTGTGCGAATATAAGGCTGTTGGAAATGAAGAACTTCCGATGACTCAGGAGGCACATATGGCAGATTCCAAGCAGGCTCCACTCGACTCCGCGGCAGCCGCAAAAGCAGCGTTCGCTTCGGTCCAGGATAAGCCGTTCCCTAACGACATCTTTACGGCTCCCGAGCTTCGCTGGGCTGTGATCGGTTGTGGCGTTATCGCCAACCAAATGGCCCAGTCCCTCGCGCTGGCCGGCCGCAAGCTTGCGGGCGTCGCCAACCGCACGCTGTCCAAGGCCCAGGCTTTTGCTGAGCAGTATGGCATCGAGAAGGTCTATGAAACGGTTGAGGACCTCTATACCGATCCGGATATCGACGCCGTCTATATCACCACGCCGCACAACACGCATATCACCTATCTGCGTGCTGCGCTGGCCGCCGGCAAGCACGTGCTCTGCGAGAAGGCCATTACCCTCAATTCCGCCGAGCTTGACGAGGCCCGTGCCATCGCCGACGAGCGCAACGTGGTTCTTATGGATGCCACCACGGTGCTCCACATGCCGCTGTATCAGGAGCTGCGCCGTCGCATGGATGCGGGCGACTTTGGCCGTATGAACCTTGCTCAGCTCAACTTTGGTAGCTATAAGGAGTACGGCGATCTGACCAATCGCTTCTACAACCGCAACCTTGCTGGCGGTGCCATGCTCGATATTGGCGTGTATGCCCTGTCCGTCATGCGTCTCTTTATGGCAAGCCAGCCCGCTGAGGTCGTTTCGCTGGGCAACACCTGCGAGACCGGTGTTGACGTTGCGGGCGGCATCGTCTGCCGTAATGCCGAACAGCAGCTGGGCGTGGTGAGCCTTACGCTCCACTCCAAGCAGCCCAAGCGTTCGGTCATTAGCTTCGACAAGTGCTATATCGAGGTCAACGAGTATCCGCGCGCCGACCATGCGACCATCGTGTGGACTGCGGACGGTCGCCGTGAGGAGGTCCACGCTGGCACCGAGGCTTATGCCCTGTGCTACGAGATGGCTGACCTCGAGCAGGCCGTCGCCGGCGACGATTCCAAGCGTGAGCTTCTGGATTATGCTTCTGATGTGATGGAGCTCATGACCAAGCTCCGCGCCGATTGGGGAGTCGTCTACCCCGAGGAGGAGTAAGCGATGCTTGCGGAAGATAGGCTCAATGCGATCGTGTCGATGGTGCAGCAGGCCGGCTCGGTTACCGTGCCGGAACTTGCCGAGGCCCTGGGCGTGACACCGTCCACCATTCGCCGTGACTTGCAAACGCTCGACCGCGCGCACCGTATCGCCAAGGTGCACGGAGGTGCGACGAGTCTGGAGCGCGCGCACGTGACGCGCGACTTGACGATCAGCGAACGCAGTGATCTCCATAACGATGACAAGGAGCGCATCTGTGCTCGTGCCGCGGCCCTGGTGGAGCCCGATAGCTTTGTGTATATCGATTCGGGCTCAACGACCCTCAAGCTCATCGAGCATCTTCCGCGTCTCGACGGCGTCACCTATGTGACCGATTCCGTGCTCCATGCTCAGCACCTTGCTTTGCGCGGCATGCGTACCGTGGTGCTGGGCGGCGAGCTCAAACCCGAGACCGAGGCGCTCGTTGGCCCCGATGCCTTGGCAACCCTGGACCGCTATAACTTCAACTGCGGCTTTTGGGGATCCAACGGCATCGCGGCCGAGCAAGGTCTCACCACACCGGATATCGAGGAAGCACAGGTCAAGCGTATCTCGATGCGCCATACCGCCAAACGCTTCGTAATCTCGGACGCCAGTAAATTTGGCATGGTGGCGCCCGTCAAGTTCGCGGACTTCCGCGACGCAACGATTATTACCGCAGGCGAGGTCCCCGCCAAGTACCGGGCAATGGACAACGTCATCACGGTCTAGCAGCAGGGGACGGGCTAAGGCCAAAACCACC
>DBGFLF010000231.1:0-2050 GCA_048528725.1 Collinsella sp. | reverse complement strand
CGTCGCCTCAGACTCAAAACCATCATAAAGGGGGCACCTTTGTGGCGGTTTTGCTCGTGTGGATGACTCGGGTTACAATACGCCTGACATATCGTCCCCTTCTCCGGATGGGGACAGCGTAAGCGCTCTTGTGGCGGCACCGTAGGACTTTGAAGGTGGCCGTCGTAAGGGCGCTTTTTGTTTAGGCACCCACACTCGGGTGCACGCTATGAAGGGAGAGCATATGAAGAGCTTTGTTGCCGAGGATTCGTTTTGGGAGCTGTTTCCGCAGGCAGCCATCGGCGTTGTGGTCGTAAAGGGCATGAAGCCCGCGGCTCAGATTCCCCAAGAGGACGTGGATGCTATTGCCGCGTTGCTCGACCGCGCCAACATCGATGCGGAGCGTCATCTGACGAGCGATACCATCAGCGAGAATGCGCCGGTGAAGGCCTGGCGTGAGGCGTATCGCAAGTTCAAGACCAAGAAGGGCGCGCGTTGCTCGATCGAAAATCTGCTGAAGCGCGTGCTCAAGGGCAAGCCGGTGGGTCATATCACGCCAGCGGTGGATATTTACAACACGGTGTCGCTGTCTTACGCACTGCCTGTGGGCGGCGAGGATCTGCAGGCGATTGAGGGCGACCTGCGTCTGGCGGTTACCGACGGCGGGGATGCGTTCTTGCCGATTGGTGAAGACACAGATGACCCCACATTGCCCGGTGAGCTTGCCTATATCGATGATGCGGGTGCCGTGTGTCGCTGCTGGAACTGGCGTGATGGCGTGCGAACGGCGTTGACTGACGATTCCGCCGACGCGTTTTTGGCGATTGAATGCGTCGAACCCGCGCGGATGGGGGATTGCCAGGCCGCGATTGGCCGTTTGGCTGAGCTGCTCGAGCGTTACCTGAGCGCGACGGTGGTCGTTAAGACGCTCGTTACTCGCGACAATCCCTGCGTGGAGCTGTAGCGACGCCTGCGGATCCTATTCGACGGCCAAAACCACCACAAAGGTGCCTGTCCCCTTTGTGGTGGTTTTTATGTTGATGGGTTAACAATTGGGATATTTGGGTACGGGGGTTCGGACATGCGGCTAAGATGTTTACCCGTTAGCATCATGTAAGCGAAAGGTGGTCGTCACCATGCAGTGGAACGACGAGACACGTTTTGAGGACTTTGTCGGACTGATCAGCGGCCTCTACAAGGAGATTCAGCGCATCAAGACGTCCGAAGGTGCAAGGCTGGGCCTCAAGGGCTCCGACGTCATGTGCCTGTACTATCTTGAGCGCAGCAAGGACGGCCTGACTGGCGCCGACCTCGCCCGCATGGCCGGCGTTACCCGTGCCGCCGTTTCGCGCACACTGGCACACCTGGAGGAGGGCGGCTACGTCGAGGTCGATGATTCGGGTGATGCGGCCGTCAAGTACCGTGCCCCGGTGCGCCTGACTGCCCTGGGCGGCGAGAGCATGAGCGAGGCCGATCGCATCATTCGCGAAGTGCTCGACACCACCGGTAAGGCCATGGGCGTGGAGCAGCGTGAGCAGATGTACGCGTCGCTGCGTACGATTCTCAACACTCTACGCGAGATCTAGAGCCGCGCTGGCGCTAGCTTTCAGCCAACAATTGTATCGTCCCGTTTGAGCGCGTATACCGTGCCGGGGCCTTGCTGTCAAAATTCCCTGCGCGGGACCTGCGCAAGAAAGGATTCGCTATGTCCGTCCGCATTATTACCGATTCCGCAAGCGATATGTCGCCGGCCGAGCACCCAGCACTGGCCGTTTTGCCGCTGTCCGTCACCTTTGGCACCGATGTGTATATGGATGGCGTCGACATCGATCACCAGCGCTTTTACGAGATGCTCGTGGAGCGCGATGAGCTGCCCAAGACTGGTCAGGTCAACCCGTATGCCTTTTCACAGGCGATTGCCGAAGCGCGTGAGGCCGGCGACGAGGCTGTGATTATTACCGTGGGCGCCAAGCTTTCGGGCACCAATCAGAGTGCCCGTACCGCACTTGCCGAGGCGCCGGGCGGCGACGTGTATGTGGTGGATAGCAACAACGTCACCCTGGGCGAGCGC
>DBGFLF010000230.1:0-9865 GCA_048528725.1 Collinsella sp. | reverse complement strand
GAGGTGCCGCTCGCCTCCTTGGAGGCCAGGCTGATCTGCTCGGAGATGTCAGCGGCGGGGATCACGCGCTCGGCGGCGGTGACGTTGTAGTTCTCGATCATGACGACCTGCAGGTAGGGAGCCACGTCGGGGTCGTTGGCGATCCACTGCGACAGCGTCAAGATCAGATGGATGATGTCCTGCGCGATAGTGTAGGCAGGCGCCGCCTTGCCGCCAAAGATGATGGTGACGGGGTGCTTGGGTCTGTTGCCGTTCTTGATATCGAGGTACTTCCAGATGATGTAGAGCGCGAGCATCTGCTGGCGCTTGTACTCGTGGATGCGCTTGACCTGGACGTCGATGATGGCGTTTGAGGGAATGGTCACGCCCTGCTCGAGCGCCATGAACTGGCGCATGATGGCCTTGGCCTCGACCTTGGTGGCGGCCAGGCGCTCAAGAACGTCCTTGTCGTCGGCGAACTTGGCGAGTTTGCTCAGATCGCCGGTGCTGCGCCAGTCGGTGCCGATCACATCGTCGAGCAGGCTAGCGAGCGCGGGGTTGGCCCCATGGATCCAGCGGCGGAAGGTGATGCCGTTGGTCTTGTTGGAGAACTTCTCGGGATAGATTTCGTAGAACGGATGAAGCTCGGTGTCCTCCAGGATTTTGGTGTGGAGTGCGGCGACGCCGTTGATGGAGAAGCCAAAGTGGATGTCCATGTGGGCCATGTGGACGGTGTCGTGCTCGTCGATGATGGCGACGCGCGGGTCATCGTGCTCGGCCTTCGCGATCTCATCGAGCTTGACGATAATGTCGGCGATGGCAGGGGAGACCTTCTGCAGGCTGGCGAGTGGCCACTTCTCGAGCGCCTCGGCAAGAATCGTGTGGTTAGTGTAGGCGACCATGGAGCGTACGATGGTCACGGCCTCGTCAAACTCGATGCCATGCTCGGTGGTGAGCAGGCGAATGAGCTCGGGGATGACCATGGTGGGGTGCGTGTCGTTAATTTGGACCACGGCGTAGTCGGCCAGATCGTGCAGGTTGCTGCCGCGCTCGACGGCCTCGTCGATCAGGAGCTGGGCGGCGTTGCTCACCATGAAGTACTCCTGATAGATGCGAAGTAGGCGGCCCTGCTCGTCGGAATCGTCGGGGTAGAGGAACAAGGTGAGGTTCTTGGCGATCTCGGTCTTGTCGAAGTCGATGGAGCTGCCGGGGACCAGGCCGTCGTCGACGCTCGCAAGGTCGAACAGGCGCAGGCGGTTCTTGGTGGGCTGACCGTAACCGGGCACATCGATGTTGACGAGCTTGGAGGTAACGGCAAAATCGCCGAACTCGACGGTGTAGGAGTGGTCATCGTCGACTAGGATGTCCTGCTCACCGAGCCACTCGTCGGGGACGGCCTTCTGCTGGTTGCCGACAAAGCGCTGACGGAACAGACCGTAGTGATAGTTGAGGCCCACGCCATCGCCGGTCAAGCCCAGCGTGGCGATGGAATCCAGGAAGCATGCGGCCAAGCGGCCCAGGCCGCCGTTGCCGAGCGACGGCTCGACCTCGAACTCCTCGATCTTGTTGAGGTCGTGGCCTGCGGCGGTGAGCTGGTCCTTAACCTCGTCGTAGATGCCGAGGTCGATCATGTTGTTGATGAGCAGCTTGCCGATCAAAAATTCGGCGGAAATGTAATAGAGCTTTTTCTTGCCGTTGTTGAGCGGGCGGGCGGCGGAGCGCTCCTGCACGAGTTTGACCAGCAGCTTGTAAATGCGACGGTCGTCGAGCTGCTCGAGCGAGGTGCCAAAAGACTGCTCGGCGAGTTCCATGAGGTTAATTCGGGGCATGTTTTCTCCTGTGATGGGTTGTTTCATGTCTGCAATTCATAAGAAGCCCGCGCGAGGGGATTGGGGTGGCCTCGCGCGGGAAAAGCAAGCGCGTCCGCACGGTGGGGAGGGGTCGGGCGCGGTAGCTCCTATTGAGGAAGCTCGATTTCGGCTTCCGATGGGATGCGGAAGTAGGTCTCGGTCCAGTCGGTGAGTTTGTGCTCGAGCTCGCGGGTGATGGCGCCGTCGAGCATGCGCCAGGTCCAGTTGCCGCCCAGCGTGGCAGGGGTGTTGATGCGCGCCTCGTTGCCCAAGTTGAGCAGGTCCTGCATGGTGTAGATGCACGTGTCGCTCACGCTGGCGGCGATGGTGCGGTTGAGTGCGTCGGCCATGGGTTCGCCGGCCTGCTGATGGGTGTACAGGGCTGCCTGCTCACGTTGACGCGGGGTGGCCGTTCCCTCAAACCAACCGCGCGCCGTCTCGTTGTCGTGGGTGCCCACATAGGCGACGGTGTTGGCGATGTAGTTATGCGGCAGGTAGTACGAGTTGGTGCCCTCAAAGGCAAACTGCAGGATCTTCATGCCGGGGAAGCCCGAGTTGTCGCGCATGTCGATGACGCCGGGGGTGAGGAAGCCTAGGTCCTCGGCGATGATGGGCAGCGTGCCGAGCTTTTCCTCGAGCGTCTTGAAGAACTTGAGGCCGGGACCCTGCGTCCACGAACCGTAGGACGAATCGGGCGAGGAGAACGGCACCTCCCAATAGGCCTCGAAGCCGCGGAAGTGATCCAGGCGGATGACGTCGTACATGTCGAGGGCGGCGCGAATGCGGCCCTCCCACCAGGAGAAGCCGTCGGACTCCATGGCGTCCCAGTCGTAGATGGGGTTGCCCCAGTACTGGCCGGTGGCCGAGAACTGGTCGGGCGGCGTGCCGGCGACGCTCACGGGATTGCCGGCGGCGTCGATCTTAAAGAGCTCAGGCGTCGCCCACATCTCGACGGAGTCACGCGAGACATAGATGGGCAGGTCGCCGATGATGAGAATGTCGCGCTCGTTGGCATAGGCCTTGAGGCGGCTCCACTGGCGATCGAAGAAGTACTGCGTCATCTGGTGGTAGAGCATACGCGCCGGATGGTCGGCGCAGACCTTGGCGGAAGCCTCGCCGCGGGTGCGGAGCTCCGCGGGCCACTCCCAAAACGCCTTGAGACCGCACTCCTCTTTGACGGTCATGAACTCACAGTAGGGGATGAGCCAGTCCTCGTTGGCCTGGATAAAGTCATCGAAATCGGCCGGCTTGTCGGCAGCAAAGCGCTCAGCGGCGCGGTCGAGAATCTGACGGCGGCCGCCAAAGATAGCACCGTAGTCGACATTGCTGGGGTCGGATCCCAGATACACGCCATCGATATCGCGCTGCTCCAGATACCCTGCCTCGATAAGCTCGGCAAAGTCGATAAAGTTGGGGTTGCCTGCGCGGGCCGAGAACGACTGATAGGGCGAATCGCCATAGCTGGTCGTCGTAAGGGGCAGAATCTGCCAGTAATGTTGTTTGCACGAGGCGAGAAAATCGACGAAGTCGTAGGCATTCCAGCCAAAGCCGCCGATTCCGTATGGTCCGGGCAGAGATGAGACGGGCATGAGGACGCCGCTTGCACGCTCCATGAATGCGCTCACCAACCTTCTTGTTGTGGGGTCGGCCTGCCGATGGGTGTGCAGTCCGCCTCCGATGTTCTGATTCGATACGCCTATTGTAAAACATGTTGTTTAAACATGTACAGGCAAGATAAAAAAGTTGGTCGATTTTCGGCGAATGGTTACATGCCATGAAAAAAAGCCCCGACCTCACAACGTGAGATCGGGGCAAGAACGGTATGTAGGTTTTTTGCTACTCGGCGTCGGCGAAGCCGTTGGGGTTGTGGCTCTGCCAATTCCAGCTGTCGCGGCACATGTCCGCGATATCGTACTGGGCCTTCCAACCCATCATACGCTCGGCTTTGGAGGCATCGCACCAGTTGGCGGCGATATCGCCGGCACGGCGCTCGCGAATCACGTAGGGCAGCTCCTTGCCGCATGCCTTGGAGAAGGCGGCGACGACCTCGAGCACCGAGGTGCCGGTGCCGGTGCCCAGGTTAAAGATCTCGACGCCGGTTTTGCCATTCATCCAGTTGAGGGCGGCAACGTGACCAGATGCCAGGTCGCACACGTGGATGTAGTCGCGCACGCCGGTGCCGTCGGGGGTGGGGTAGTCGTTGCCAAAGACCTGAATGGCCTCGAGCTTGCCCACGGCGACCTGGGCGACATAGGGCACCAGGTTGTTGGGGATGCCCTTGGGATCCTCGCCGATCAGGCCCGACGGATGGGCGCCGATGGGGTTGAAGTAACGGAGTAACACGACGTCCCACTCGGGGTCGGCGGTGTGGACATCCATGAGGATCTGCTCAATCATCCACTTGGTCCAACCATAGGGGTTGGTCGCGGGCTTCTTGGGATCTTCCTCGGTGACAGGCGGATTGTCCGGATCGCCGTAGACGGTCGAGGAGCTCGAGAAGATGATGGACTTGCAGCCATGGTTGCGCATGACGTCAATGAGCACCAGGGTGTTCTCGATATTGTTGTGGTAGTACTCGACGGGTTTGCTCACCGATTCGCCGACGGCTTTAAAGCCGGCGAAGTGGATGACGCGGTCGATCTGGTGGGTATCGAAGATCTTGTTCATCGCATCGCGGTCGAGCACGTTGGCCTCGTAGAAGGTGAGGTTCTTGGCGGCCTCGTCGCCCACGATGGTCTTGACGCGGTCGATGGCGACGGCGCTGGAGTTGGAGAGGTCATCGACGACGACGACCTGGTAGCCGCCCTCGAGCAGCTGAACGACGGTGTGGGAACCGATGAAGCCGGCACCGCCGGTAACGAGGACGCAGGTGTCTTTGGGGTCGAGTGCTTGGGACATGTAGTCTCCTATCGAATCAGGAACACTTCTTGAGGGGAGTATAGCGCAGCTAGGTGCGGTGCAACTGTTTGACACAATGAAGAGCAGAGCAATGATAACGTGCTCATAGGACGGGAATGCATAACGGTTCATGGTAGTTCCAGGCTGTGCGCATGCCGCCGGCCGTGCGGTTTTCTGCCGTTCGTGGAAATCGTTGGGATGCGTCGGATGTACGGTAATATGTATGTCTTGAGCGACATATAAACAAAACATGTAACGGAGTACATATGTCACCAAACAGCGATTCCATCTTTACTCAGGAGCTCTCGCGCCGCACCGCCCTCAAGGCCCTGTTCGGCGCCGCTTCTGCTGCAGTTCTTTTTGGCCTGCCTGCCCGCGCCCATGCTGCCGAGGCCAGCCAGGAAACCACCGACAAGCTGAATGCCGCCCAGGCTCAGCTCGACGAGGTCCAGGCCCAGCTTGATAGCATTGCCAACGAGTACGCGGCGCTCGCTAACAAGAACGCTCAGACGCTCAACGACATCGAGGGCGTTCAGGGTCAGATCGACGACACCCAGGAGCAGATCGACACCAAGAAGTCGGAGCTCAAGAAGAAGCGTAACGAGCTTTCCGATCGCGTGGCGGCAAGCTACAAGTCGGGTGGCACCAATATCCTGTCGTTGCTGCTCGCTTCTGGTTCGTTTGAGGAACTCGTCGCCAACGCGCATTACGTCGAGAAGATCAACAAAAGTGACCGTGACGCCATCGAGGACATCCAGACCATTCAGAAAGAGCTCGATACGCAGAAGTCCGAGCTCGAGTCGCAAAAAGCCGACTTGGAGAAGCTCAAGGACCAGCAGACTGCTCAGATGCAGGACATGCAGGCCAAGCAGCAGGAGGTTCAGACGGTTCTGAACGGCCTCTCCGACGATGTCAAGGAGCTCATGGCCCAGCGCGATTCCGAGATTCTTGCTGCCGCCCAGGCCGAGGAGGCTGCCAGGAAGGCTGCCGCTGCCGCGGCTGCCGCGAACAAGAACAATTCCTACTCGGGTGGTTCAAGCTCGGGTGGTGGATCGTATGCCGGCGGTACCCCGCAGCAGAATGCCGGCTCGGGCAAGCAGCAGGCCGTCGTCAACGCTTGCTACTCCACGCCCTCGCCTGGCCAGAACTGGTGCGCGGCGTGGGTCTCCAACGTCTTCCGCAACGCCGGCGTTGGTTACTTTGGCGGTAACGCGTGCGACATGTTTAACGCATGGTGCTATAGCTCCGACCGCTCGGCGCTGCAGGTGGGCATGATTGTTGCCGACTCATCGCATAGCGGTACCGGCATGCCGGGCCTGATCTATGGTCACGTGGGCATCTACGTTGGCGGCGGCATCGTCATGAGCAATGAGGGCGCCATTACGTCTAAGTCGCTTGATTCGTTTATTAGCTTCTATGGCACTGGCTCTGGCGTGCGTTGGGGCTGGCTTGGCGGTATTGCGCTGTCGTAGCTGCGGTTTGAAGTAAGTTGGTCCGGGACCGCGGGCGAGGCATAAGGTTGCCTGCTCTACAGTCCTGCGCAAGACGAAGGCCACATTAAGTGGCCTTCTTTGCGTGCGGAACTCGCGACCAACCTTATGCCTCGCCCCCAGCCCCGGACCTTCCGGGTCCAAGGCGTGACACACCGGACTGGGTTATCTGAATAAATATGGTGAAGGCCCCTTTCGGGGCCTTCTTTTTATAAAAATTCGCCTACTCGGTGGACTTCGGGTTCTAGGTCTACGTTGAACTGCTCTTTGACGGTTGCTTGGATGTCGCGGATGAGTTCGTCGACGTCGGCTGCGGTGGCGTGGCCGGCGTTGACGATGAAGCCGCAGTGTTTTTCGCTCACCTGGGCGCCGCCGACGGCGTGGCCGCGCAGGCCGGCGTCCATGATGAGCTTGCCGGCAAAGTGGCCCTCGGGGCGCTTGAAGGTGGAGCCGGCGCTCGGCATGTCGAGCGGCTGCTTGTCCTCGCGGCGCTGACGGTAGTCGTCCATGTCGGCCTTGATCATCGCGGCGTTGCCCGGGGCGAGATTGAAGGTGGCCGAAAGCACGATGAAGCCGTCGTCGGCGATGCGGCTCTTACGATAGCCCAGATTGAGCTCGTCGACATCGAACTCGATGATGCTGCCGCTACCGCGGGTGCCGTCGTCGAGCTGGCGAGCGGGTTTGTAGACGCGCACGGACTCCAGCACATCGGCCATGCAGGCACCGTAGGCACCGGCGTTCATGTAGCAGGCGCCGCCGACCGATCCGGGGATGCCCGAGATGGGCTCCATGCCGGTGAGACCGGCCTCGGCTGCCGCCGCGGCGACATCGGAAAGCAAGGCGCCGGCCGCCGCCGTGACGTGCGTGCCGTCGACCGTAATGTCGGAGAGGCCTTCGCCCAGCGCCACGACGACGCCACGGATGCCCTTGTCGCCGACGAGCAGGTCGGAGCCGTTGCCCACGATGGTAAGCGGCAGGTCGCAGCGATAGCAGGTATCGAGCGTGGCGACGAGGCCCTGCTCGGTATCGGGCGTGACAAAGACGTCGGCCGGGCCGCCGATCTTAAACGTGGTGTGCTCGCGCATGGGCTCGCTCATCAACACGTTGTCCTCGCCGGCAACGCCAGCAAGTGCGCACAGCAGGTCCTCGTTAAAAAAGTCGTTCTCGTGCATACGAATATCCGCCTTTTGGTGGTCGTTGTCATCAATCGATTGCAATATACCCCACCCGGACGGATTTGGTGCGCTGGCGGCGATAAAACAGCCGTCTACCGGATTGGTAAAGTGTTTATCACCGAGGTAGAGGGGTAGTCGCTATACTTTCAAGAGATTGCGCGTAAACCCGGAAGGAGCGAGATGGCCAACAAAGTCACCCTCAAGCAGATCGCCCAGGAGGTGGGGCTTTCCCCCTCGTCGGTCTCGCTTGTGCTCAATAATCGGCCCTGTCGCATCTCGGAAGAAAACCGCAAGCTCATCAAGGAGGTCGCGGCGCGCAACCACTATGTTCCCAACCAGATTGCGCGTAGCCTGGTCATGCGCGAGTCGCGCACGCTGGGCCTTATCGTCCCTAACATCGAGAGCCGCTTTTTTGCCTCGCTCGCCGGTAGCCTGGAAAAGCGCTGCCGCGAGGACGGCTATGCGCTCTTCATTACCAGCTCGGGTGGAAGTGCCGACGACGATCTGGAGCTGCTGCGTCAGCTGGTAACGCGCGGCGTTGATGGCGTCTTCCTGGTTGTGGGTGACGAGTTCTCCGACGACCGCGCCCTGCGCGAAGAAGTCAGCCATCTGCCTATCCCTGCCGTGATGGTCGACCGTGCCATTGAGGGGCTCGAGTGCGACAAGGTGATGTTCGACCACGAGATGGGCGGCTACATGGCCACCCGCTATCTGATCGAGCAAGGCCACCGCCGTATTGCTTGCCTGGTTAACGCACGCCGCTCCAATACGGGTCGCAAACGACTTGCCGGCTATGAGCGCGCACTGCGCGAGGTTGGCTTGCCTATCGACGCGCGTTTGGAGTTTGAGAGCGAGTACTACATTCCAAGTGCATACGAGGCCTCGGAGGCGGTGCTCGCAACTGATGCCACCGCCGTGTTCGCAAGCTCGGATAACATTGCCCTTGGTTTGCTCAAGCGCCTGCACGAGATGGGGAAGAGCATCCCGGGCGATATTTCGGTCGTAAGCTATGACAACTCGGCGGCCGACGTTCTCTTTGAGCCGGCGCTGACCGCCATTGAGCAGGATCCAGGTATCCTCGCGGAGCATGCTTTTGGCTGCATGTCCAAGCGTCTTGCCGGTAGGGGCGGCAGGCGTGCCGAAGAGGTCGTCCTGGAGCCGGCACTTATCGTTAAGGGCAGCGTGCTCGAGCTTACCGAATGTAGCTAAGCGTACTTGTTTGTTTGCATAGATTGCATGTGGAGTGTCCGCTATTTGCCGGCGGGGCCGGGGTGCCTGCCTTGTTTTGAGAAGTTCGCGGAGCCCACTTCTCAAAACAAGGCAGGCACCCCGGCCCTCGTCCGTTAACTCTTCCGCTGGGCGAGCCTTAGACGCCGCGCACCGATAGGGTAAGGCAGCGGCTTGAAATTGGTGCTATATTCAGCTTGAGTTGTTTAATGCTAGTACGGGAGGCTGATATGGGGCTGTTCAAGAAGAAAAACCCGCAGGATGCCTTTGATCCCGATGTGTTTACCATCACGGATACGATTTTGGACCCGCCGCGGTTTACATTTTTGCCGGCCATCTACCAGGATGCCACGCGCCGCAAGTGGGCCGTGCATCAGCGCGGCGGCGAGCCGAAGATTTTTGACTATGCGGACGTGTTGCAGTGCGAAGTGGCCGAGGCGGGCGATCCGGAGGCCGAAGAAGCGGTCTCTAAACAGGAATTTGCCCAGCGTATCCTGGCAAATCCTGCCAAGGCAGCAAAAATAAATGCTGCCAAGCGTAATATGTGTCTTGGTATGGGCGTTGTTGTGGCGGTTCAGACGGGAAAAGACGAGGTTTCCAAATTAGAGATTCCCGTTATGACCGACGAAGTCAAACGCGATACAAGTCTATATAAGTCGTATCGGAATGTCGCCGAGAAGATCAAGGCAGAATTTGATGCCATGGGAGGGCTGGCCTAATTTTGGCGGCATACGTTTCTGAATGAGGAGTCTGTGCAATGGCAGGCGAATCTTATGCAATTCCCCCCAAAGATCATGCTGTTGAGGGAATTCTTTGGTATATCCAGCACCATCAGCTTGCCGGCGGCGATCGCCTGCCGGCCGAGCGCGTGCTGTGCGAAGAGATTGGCGTTTCGCGTACGGCGTTGCGTGCCGGTATCACGCGGCTTATCTCGTGTGGAACGCTCGAGAGCCGTCGCGGATCGGGCACGTATGTGTGTCCTCCCAAGCCGCTGAACATCTTCCAGGAAACGTATAACTTTTCCGATGCTGTGCGGACTGCCGGCCTGCACCCCTCTTCTCGTCTGGTTTCCACCGGGACCATCGAGGCGGATGAGGCGCTTGCCGACAAGCTTGGGGTGGCTGTAGGCGCTCCCTTGCTCCGCATGCAGCGCGTTCGACTTATTGAGGGCGAGCCGGCGTCAATCGAGACCGCTCACGTTAACCTGTCCCTGTGCCCATCGCTTCCCGAGCACGATTTTGAGTGT
>DBGFLF010000229.1:0-3099 GCA_048528725.1 Collinsella sp. | reverse complement strand
GCCGTCGACTGCATTATCTGGAAGGGCGCCTATCTCAAGCGCACCTTCGATTTGCGCGACGGTATGCAGGTGAGCTTTAAGGGCAGCTTCAATCTCTATAAGCCCACAGGCCGTATGAGCTTTGTCGCTCGCTCGTTCTCGCTGGCGGGGGAGGGCCTGCTGCGTCAACAGGTGGCACAGTTGGCCGAAAAGCTGCGCCGCGAGGGCTTGATGGACGAGTCCCGTAAACGTCGCATCCCGGTGTTTTGCTCGCGCGTGGCGGTCGTCACCTCGCTTTCCGGCGCCGTGATCGACGATGTCAAGCGCACGCTGCGTCGGCGTAACCCGCTCGTCGAGCTTGTCTGCGTAGGCGCTAAGGTCCAAGGCGAGGGTGCGCCGACGGAGCTCATCGAAGGCTTGCATCGCGCTGCTGCCATCACACCGGCGCCCGATTGCATTTTGCTCGTGCGTGGCGGTGGCTCCTTCGAGGACCTCATGACCTTCAACGACGAGGAGCTTGCCCGTGCGGTGGCAGCCTGTCCCGTGCCTGTGGTGACGGGTATTGGCCATGAGCCCGATACCTCGATCTGCGACATGGTAAGCGACCGTCGAGCCTCCACGCCCACGGCGGCGGCCGAATCCGTGGCGCCTGCCATGACAGAGCTGGCAGACGTGCTCGAGACGCGCCATCAGCGTCTGGGTGCCGCGATGGCATCGATGATCGGGTCGGATCAAGTCGATCTGGAGATGCTCGATCAGCGCGGTCGGCGTGCCTGGGATACCTATACGGCACGCTTGGGCGATGCGCTCGATGCAGCTGCATGCCGCCCGTGCCTCAACGACCCCACGTTTATGGTCGAGCGTCGCGAGTCCGAGCTTGCGCTGACTGCCGATCGACTGTCGGGCGCCATAACGCGTTCGGTTGGGGCCTTCCGCTCCAACTTCGAGCGCCTGCCCGAGCGTCTGGTTTCAAGCACCTCGGGGCTCGATGGCAAGCGCCATGCGCTCACACTTGCGAGTTCCCGTCTGGAGCATCAGGGGCGCACGATGCTCAGCAAACCCGCGTCCGACCTGGGCCGAGCTGCCGCGTCGCTCGATGCCCTGTCGCCGCTCAAGGTGCTTGCCCGCGGTTACTCCATCGCGTACAGCGATGATGGGGTGGCTACGAGCGCCAAGACCTTTAAGCCCGGCGACGCCATCCGCGTGCGCATGGCAGACGGCAACGTGGCGGCAACGGTCGATACGGTCGAGTAAACCGCGTTTCATAGCGATAAGCCTTTAGGAAAGGAAACAGATATGGCAGAGAAGACCCCGGTCGAGCAGCTTACGTACAAGCAGGCCTCGCAGGAGCTGGAGCTCATCATCCGCAGCTTGGAGTCGGGCGATATGGAGCTCGAGGAGTCGCTCGAGAGCTATACCCGCGGCGTCGAGCTCCTCAAGAGCCTGCGTACTCGCTTGTCCGATGCCGAGCAGAAGGTCTCGGTGCTCCTGAAGGACGTCGACGGCAACGACGTGCTCGCCGACGGCGAAGCCGCCAACACCGACGACAACCTCTCGTTCTAACCATCCCGACCAAATATAATTACCTTGGTCTGCGAGAAAGGAACCAACCATGTGTGATTGCATCTTCTGCAAAATTGCCAACCACGAGATCCCCTCGACCGTCGTCTACGAGGACGACCAGGTCATCGCGTTCGACGACCTCAATCCCCAGGCGCCGGTCCATACCCTCGTGATTCCCAAGAAGCACTACAGCGACATCGCCGACAACGTACCTGCCGAGACCATGGGCGCCATGGCTCACGCCATCCAGGAGGTCGCTAAGGCCAAGGGCCTGGAGGACGGTTTCCGCGTCATCTCCAACAAGGGCGTCAACGCCGGCCAGACCGTCATGCATTTCCATATGCACGTCCTCGGCGGCAAAAACCTGGGCGAGAACCTCATCTGAGGACGCGTAGCCCGTCGACTTGGCTGCCTTTGGAGTAACCTATGCAGCTTTCTCAACTCGAATACCTTCAAGCGGTAGCGAACCATGGCGGCGTGCGCAAAGCAGCTCGCGCGGTTCATGTGAGTCCGCAGGCCGTTTCGTCGGCAATCAAAAAGTTGGAATCTGAGTATCAGATTGTTTTGCTCGACCGATCGGCGGGGGAGGCTGTTTTGTCTCCGGCGGGCAGAGAATTTGCGCGTCGTGCACGCGTGATCCTGGCACAAGTCGACGATCTCAAAAAGTACGCCCAATCGAGGGACGACGGCGTCTCGCCCGACGGCCACTTCCGTCTTTACGCCCCCTGCCTTCATGGGCGGGGGCGTCTTTTTGCCGAAAACTGGTATGACTCGTTTGAATGCTCGCACCCTCAGATTCATCTTGATGTGTGGCATCAGCCAACGGCAACATGCTTTGAATCACTTATACTTGGAATTTCGGACGCGGCTATCTCGTTCGAGGAACCACGGGATAGCGTTCTTTCTTCAAAATATTTGGGTGAAAAGGAGCTCAAGGTTCTTTCATGCCCAGCGGGTCATCTATCTGTGGGCGCCATGACCATTCGCGAGTTACTGGGCGGCAGGCTCGCTGTTCCCATTAATTTGTCACCCTGTCTCAATGCAATCAATCAATGCCCTGAAGCCCAGCTCGTCAATTTTCACTTCCGTGATGTTGAATACGGAAGCAGGGCTCAGACCGAGTTTCTTCAAGCCGGGGGATTGATATTGAGTTTGTCTGGGTCCTCTCTTGCGTCGGATGGATCAGAAGTGAGTGAGTGCTCCATTGAAGGCTCGCGTGATGTAACCTTGCCTATCTACTTTTGCTATCGGCAAAATTCCTGGACTGATCGACACCAGACGGTTTTTCTGCACCTATTGCGTCATCTTGCTTCGTGAGATTAATTGGCTTCGAGACGTCAAGTGATTATTGACGCCTTGTAACACATAGCTGACAGCTTTGCCCTCATGCTTTTCCAAGAATCCGATTTAGATTGCTGGTTCTTGGAGGGCGGAGCATGAAAAACCGTACGGTTTTGCTTTATATGACATTCGTTTTTCTGTCGAACTTCAGCACCATCTTGTATTTTCTAACTGTCTACCTTGAGTTCGTCGGGCTTTCGATGGTAGCGATTTCTA
>DBGFLF010000228.1:0-4316 GCA_048528725.1 Collinsella sp. | reverse complement strand
CCATGACACTTGGTGATGCGATTGAGTGGGTGCGCGGGGTGCCCGCATCCTTGCCGCCCGAGATGCAGCCCATGGCGACGGATATCTGCGATTCGTTTTTAAGTGCGGCCCATCGTCTGGTCGATCTGGGTCTCGATTATCTTTCGCTCGATCGCGCCGGTGCCACGCTCTCCACGGGTGAGCGCCAGCGTGTGCAGCTCGCCCGCGTGGTACGCAATCGATCGACGGGCGTGCTTTATGTGCTGGACGAGCCCTCGATCGGCTTGCATCCGGCAAATGTCGACGGCCTGGTTGGCGTGATGCGCGACCTGGTAGGCGACGGCAACACCGTGGTTGTTGTCGACCACGACACACGCGTGCTGGCGGAAGCCGACTATCTGGTCGAGATGGGCCCCGTTGCCGGAGCAGGCGGCGGCAACGTAATCGCCGCTGGTACGGTAGACGAGGTCGAGCAATCGCAGGACAGCCGTATCGCGCCGTTTTTGCGCGCCGAGCCCAAGCGCTTGCGTCCGCAGGTGACTGACGACGAAATGTTCGACCAGGGGCATATCCGCATGGCTACCGATGCCATCCATACCGTCAAGCCGCTCGAAGTCGATATCCCACGCGGCCGCCTTGTCGCGGTGACGGGCGTTTCGGGTTCGGGCAAGACGACGTTGGTGCTCGAGACGCTCATTCCGGCACTTAAGGCTCAGGCAACTGGCGAACGCCTGCCAAAACATGTGCGCTGGATCGATGCCGAGGGTATCGTACGCGCCAACCTGATTGACGCCACGCCTATCGGCGCCAACGTGCGCTCGACGGTGGCGACCTATGCCGACATCCATGATGAGCTGCGCCGCGCCTTCGCCCGTACGCCCGAGGCCAAGGCAGCCGGCTACAAGGCGGGTGCCTTTAGCTACAACACCGGCGCCTTGCGCTGCCCTACGTGTGACGGCACGGGCTCGATATCGCTCGACGTACAGTTTTTGCCCGATGTCGAGATCGTCTGCCCGGCATGCCGTGGTTCGCGCTACGCCGAGGCCGCCTCGCATATCCATCGCGAGGGCAAGGACGGGAGCCTGCTTACATTGCCGCAGCTCATGGACATGAGTGTGGACGAGGCCCTCGACGCCACGGTGGGACTCAAGAAGGTTCAGGCGCGCTTGCAGACCTTGCACGACCTGGGCTTGGGCTATCTCACGCTCGGTGAGCCCACGCCGGCGCTCTCGGGCGGCGAGGCGCAGCGTCTTAAGCTTGCGAGTGAGATGGGTCGCGTGCAGGATGATGCCGTGTTTGTGTTTGACGAGCCCACGATCGGCCTGCATCCGCTCGATGTTCAGATGCTGTTGAACGTGTTTGACGGCCTCGTTGCCAAGGGCGCCACGGTTATCGTGATCGAACACGATCTCGACCTTATCCGTAACGCCGATTACGTGATCGACATGGGCCCAGGCGGTGGCGACGCCGGCGGGCAAATCGTCTGCGCCGGCACGCCGGACGACATCGCGGCTTGCTCCAAGAGCATTACCGGTCGCTACCTATAGTCAATGTGACAAAGGGACTGCCTCTTTGTCACATTGACTTCTATTTCACGCATTGAGCCGCGAGATAGTCGCGGAAGAATGGCAATTCAAATGCGACGATTCCGCGCCCACGTTCTCCAATGATGCCGGCGTCTATCATGCGGCGTCGGTAGCGGGAGACCTGCTGCGGCGAACGCTTAAGGCGCTCGACAAGGTCAGCGGTCGTGGACTCTTCCTCGTCATCGAGCATGGCGATGAGGAATCGCTTGTCCTCTGCAGTGAGTTCCCGATAGGTTGCCGCGAGGATTCGATCGTCCATCTCGTCGCGCGCGATTTTGATTCCCAGGTCAAAGTCGCGTGACGAGATTTCCTTCGAATCGCTTGTGAGATCCCAGGCACGGTAGCCTACGAGTTGCAATAGGAAGGGAAAACCAGAGATCGAGCGAACGGCTCTATCGATTCCCTCAGCATCTGCCAGGCGATCGTTTTCCTGGATTGTGCGAATCAAGGCCTCGCGTACGTCATAGTCGGCAATGCGGCCCAGATGATATTGTTGGGCGCGGCGAAGGAACGAGACCGTCTTGTGGTTCAGTAGCGTCGATACGTTGTTGGGAAGTCCCGCCATGAGCAGGGCGACGCGTTTCCCATCGGTCACAAAGTGCTGATACGTCGCTGCGAGCTGAATCATCTCGTCGAGTGTCGGGTCCACCTCGTCAACTGTGACGAGCAGACCGGTGCCTGCCTTGTTGAGCTGGTCGATGATGTCGCTCATGCGATAACGCCAGGTTGAGGCATCGTGAACGCGATTGACCTCGATGCTGCCGAGCGGTGCAATTCCGAGACCGGTGACTTCGAAGTTGTTAGACGGGTCGATAAGATGGCCGGCAGCACGTTTCGTCCCGAGCTCGATTTCCTCAAGCATTCCCGGGAGCGCGGTCGTCTTTACGGCTATCCAGCCGTGGGATTCCGCCCTTGTCGCGAGCGACGACATGAGAGCGGTTTTACCGGTTCCACGCGCGCCTGAGAAGATCGAGGTCAATTCTGGGCGCCTGCGCTGGCTCAAGAAGGCACGGTCCAAATCCCGAATAATCTGTTGTCTGCCAGCGAGATGGGCAGGAACCTCGCCAAAGCTAGGGGTAAACGGGTTTTCGAGGTATTCCACAATGCCCTCCTTTAGCGTCTCGGGTTAATTTCATTTTATTCTAGTTAATCTCAATTAAAAACGATTAATTTCATTTCAAAGCAAAAGGTTGGCGTCGTGCGTTATCGAAGCGGTGCTTGAATAGCTTACGTTGGAGCCCGAAAATGGGTTCAACCCATTCGCGAAATTTGCACGCCCTATTGTGAGTGGGCTCTCAGGTGAGCTGAAGCCGCCATCGTGCGGCTGATGGGGGCAATCATGAAAAACAGAATCTATGGGTATGCTCGAGTTTCGTCAGCAGATCAGAACCTGGATCGCCAACTGGATGCGCTGGAGCGGTTTCCGGTCCAAACGAATTTGATCTATGCTGACAAAGCGAGTGGAAAGGACTTCAGGCGTCCTCAGTACCGGCGTCTTCTTCGTCGTCTGCGCGAAGGGGACGTTCTGGTGATTAAGAGTATCGATCGATTGGGTCGCGACTACCGTGAAGTTCTCGATGAATGGCGTCGCCTAACGACGGACAAACGCGTTGCCATCGTGGTGCTCGATATGCCATTGCTTGATACACGCGAACAACCCAATGGAATTACGGGGACTTTTATTGCCGATCTAGTGCTTCAGGTTTTGAGCTACGTGGCTCAGGTGGAGCGCGAAAACATAAAGCAGCGCCAGGCGGAGGGCATCGCGTCGGCGCGTCTGCGGGGTGTGAGATTTGGGAGACCGACGCTCGAACGTCCGGATAGCTACCGCGATGTCATCAAATCATTCGAAGGAGGTGAGGTTACGAGGCAAGAGGCCGCAATGCTTTTGAACGTTAGCGCATCGACGTTTGATCGTTGGAGACGGGCGGACGCGAACGGATATGACCGTTCGCCGTCTGCCCGTCCTCTTTAGCTAGACATTTTGACGAGGGGAGTTTATTGCACAGGGCCCACTCCTTCCCTCGATGTTTATCCAGTTCACGCCCTTGAATCAAATAGTGCCACCGCGTCGCCAATTCGTCTGCTTTTTGACGAGGGGGAGGTTAAACGACTACCAAGGGATGTGTAATGAAGAAAAAGTTATTTACGGCAGTTCTGGCTTTTAGCGCGGCGGCGCTAATCGGCATTTCTCTACCACTCGGAATTACGGGTCGCGGCTGGAGTCCGACATGCGCATTTGCAGCGACTAAGAAAAGTGGAAAGAAGCCAAAGCCAGGTAAGAAGGATTCAGTAAAAATCGATCAACTAAACTGGAGTGTCTCAGAAGGCGTTGTTGATGGCGTCGAGATGATGACATTTGAATATGACAATAAATCGAGCTTCGATATTGCTCAGTTCACTATTCAGTTTGAGCCGAAAGGGGAGTTGACTGACGAACAGAAGCTTCTGTTTACTGACGTTTTTGATGAGGAAGAGGCTGTGCACGATTATTCAACGCTGAAAATAACGGCGGATAGCCAGCGAATCGTCGAGAAGCGAGAATCGGTTGATAGCGTTCCGTGCATTACCCATGGTGACTATGTCGCCAATGCCCAGCAGAATCAATATGACCTGATGGAGCCTTCAGTGGCGACTATTGCCTATCTAGGCGGCGATGGAAAGATATATCTCGAGTACTATAGTTTCAAGTCGAAAACCTATACGACTTCATCAAAGGGCGGTGTCAAGGCGTACGACTGGCCAACAAAA
>DBGFLF010000227.1:0-3422 GCA_048528725.1 Collinsella sp. | reverse complement strand
GGATCCAGCGGTGACGGCGGATCGCCGGCGAGGATGATGCGCTTGCGGGTCTTCTGGATATCAGGATCGGGCACCGGCACGGCAGACAGCAGCGACTGCGTGTACGGATGGTGAGGCTCGCTGTAGAGCGTCTTCCAGTCCGAAACCTCGACCATCTTGCCCAGATACATAACGGCAACGCGATCAGAAATGTGCTGCACGACGGAGAGGTCGTGAGCAATGAAGAGATAAGCAGTACCGAACTTATCCTGAAGCTCCTTCAGCAGGTTCAAAACCTGGGCCTGAATGGAAACGTCAAGTGCAGAGACAGGCTCGTCGCAGATGATCAGCTTGGGCTTCAGAGCGAACGCGCGGGCAATGCCGACACGCTGACGCTGACCGCCGGAGAACTCGTGCGGATAGCGGTTGATGTGCTCGGGGTTCAGACCGACGACGTCCAGCAGCTCGCGGACACGCTCAATACGCTCCTCCTTGGTGCCCACGCCGTGAATGGTCATGGGCTCGGAGACGATCTCGCCAATGGTCATACGAGGGTTCAGCGAAGCATAAGGATCCTGGAAGATAAACTGCATCTCGCGACGCATGTCCTTGATCTCATGCTTGCTCATCTCGGCAACATCTTTGCCCTGGAAGAACACCTTACCGGCGGTCGGCTTGGTCAAGCGCATGATGGTGCGACCCGTCGTGGACTTACCGCAACCTGACTCACCAACCAGACCAAAGGTCTCGCCAGGATAAATCTCAAAAGAGATGTCATTTACAGCAGAGACGACACGCTTGGAGAAGCGCTTGGCGAACATGCCGGACTCAGCGGGAAACTCCTTAGAGAGGTGCTCGACCTTCAGGAGCGGAGTGCGCTCGTTGGTATCTGCCATTACGCCTCGCCTCCCTTCTTGGAATCCTTGCGCGTACGGGACGTCTCAGGAGCGTTCTTGAGGAACTCGGGGTCACCGGAGTAGTGGCACGCAGAGTAATGACCAGACTCGGTGACAACGCGCTCGGGGCGCTGCTTGCGGCACTTGTCCGTCGCATAGGGGCAGCGAGGAGAGAAGACGCAGCCCTCAGGCAGGTTCATGAGCGAAGGCGGGTTGCCGTGAATCGGCGTAAGAGGCTTCTTCTCTTCGATGGCCTGCTCCGGGATGGAGCGGATAAGGCCCCAGGTGTAGGGGTGGCGGCTCTCGTAGAAGATTTCCTCAGCAGTACCGAACTCGACGGGACGGCCGGCGTACATAACCATGATCTTGTCGGCCATGTCGGCGACGACGCCCAGGTCATGGGTAATCATGATGATGGCGTTGCCGTTCTTCTCCTGCATTTCCTGCATGAGCTCGATAATCTGAGCCTGAATGGTAACGTCCAGAGCCGTCGTGGGCTCGTCGGCAATCAGAATATCGGGATCGCAGGCAAGAGCCATAGCAATCATGACACGCTGGCGCATACCGCCCGAGAACTGGTGCGGATACTCATTGACGCGCTTCTCGGGCTCGGGGATACCCACGAGGTCTAAAAGCTCGGTAGCGCGCTTGAGTGCCTCCTGCTTGGAGTAGCCACGGTGCAGACGAAGGCCCTCGCCCACCTGCTTGCCGATCTTATAGACCGGGTTCAAGGAGGTCATAGGATCCTGGAAGATCATCGCGATATCGTTACCGCGAATGTGCTGCATCTCTTCCTCGGTCATTTCGAGGATAGAACGACCGCGATAGCGAACGTCGCCGCCCTCAATCTTTCCCGGAGGCATCGAGATGAGGCCCATGATGGTCATGGCGGTCACGGACTTACCGGAGCCGGACTCACCGACGACACCCAGGGTCTCGCCGCGATCGAGCGTGTAGGACACACCGTCGACAGCGCGAACGACGCCGTCCTCGGTATGGAAATACATCTTAAGGTCATCGACCTCGAGCAGATGCTGGCCCTCGGGAACCGGCTGGTCCTTCAGGTCCACATAGTTCTTGTTCTTCTTCATCCTTATGCGTCCTTCATCTTGACGTCGAGGGCGTCGCGCAAACCGTCACCCAGCAGGGTGAAGGCGAGCACCGTCGAGAGAATTGCCAGACCGGGCATGATCATCATCCAGGGAGCAGTCAGCAGATACTGCTGACCGTCCTGAATCATGGAGCCCCACGAAGGCGTAGGCGGAATAACGCCCATGCCGAGGAAGGACAGAGCAGACTCGGTCAGGATGGCGCCACCAATGTTCATGGTCGCGTAGACCACGATAGAGGCGACGGAGTTCGGGAAGATGTGACGCACGACGATACGAGCATCGGATGCACCCATCGCGCGCGCAGCGTCAACATAGTCGTTTTCCTTGACCGTCAAGATTGCAGAGCGGAAGACGCGCGCAATCGAAGGCCAGCCGAGAATACCGATGGCGATAAAGACGTTCTGAAGACCACGGCCGATAACGGCGATCATGGCGACAACGAACAGCACGTACGGGAACGCCAGGAAGATGTCCGCACAGCGCATGATGATCGTATCCCAGATGCCGCCGTAGAAACCCGCCAGAGCACCCATGACCAGACCGATCAGCGTGGAGATCGCGGTGGCCATAATGCCGACGGACAGCGAAACACGTGCACCGTAGATAACGCGGACGAGAATGTCACGACCTAGGGCGTCGGTGCCAAACGGGTGCTCGGCACACGGAGCCAGCAGCGACGTCTCGGCCATGGTAGTCGAGTCGGAAGCCGTCGGCGAACCGAGCCAGGGCTTAGCCCACAGATCTGCGGTCAGGGCAACCACAACGACGATGATGATCCAGCAGACACCGATAACGGCGAGCTTGTTCTTACGAAGACGCTTAAAAGCGTCGCCCCACAGTGTGCGGGACTTGGCGGGAGCAGATGCGGCCTTGGTGGCGGTAGCCTGCTCCTGAGACTGAGAATCAGTTTCCTGCATGAGACGTACCTCCCTTAGGCCTTATCCGACGGACCGCCAAGGCGGATGCGCGGGTCGAGGAATGCATAGCTAATGTCGACGAGCAGGTTGATCACCATGACGACGACGACGATGAGCGTAACGCCGCCCATAACGATGGGCCAGTCACGCATGCTAATGGCGCGATAGACCTCATAGCCGATACCGGGCCAGTTAAAGACCGTCTCGGTCAGGATGGCGCCCGAAAGCATGCCACCAAAGTCGACACCAATATAGGTAACGACGGGGATGAGTGCATTCTTAAGCGCATGCTTGATGATGATCGCGCGATTGGAGAGACCCTTGGCCTTTGCCGTGCGGATGTAATCCTGGTTCATGACGTCGAGCAGCTGCGAGCGCATAATGCGGGCGGCGTAAGCGGTCGAAACCGAAGCCAGCGTAATGGTCGGGAGCACATAGTGCATCCAATCCTGATACTGAGAGCTGGAACCACCGGCACCCGAGATCGGCATGGAGAATGCACCGCCCGTGGCGTCCTT
>DBGFLF010000226.1:0-2608 GCA_048528725.1 Collinsella sp. | reverse complement strand
TGGTAGTGCCACCAGCAGAGCCATTACCGTCAGAATCGGTCGAGGGCGCATCCATCCTGTCATCGTTGGCATCGTCACTCGAGTCGTCATTCGAATCAGGTGTCGGCGAGGGCGCCGGTGTGGGCTCGGGCTGCACGGGCGTCGCGGCGGCAGCCTCGTCCTCAGCGATATAAACTAAGCAGTCCTTGAGCTCGTTGCGGTAGCGGTTCTTCCAGCCTTCATGATACTGGGGCTGGCTCGAATACTTGGTGGCGACATTGTTGACCACGCTATTGGAGAGCGCCGTCACAAACTCACGGTCAGTCATATCATTAGAAAGATTCGCCCAGCGGAAGAAGTCCCTGCAGCCACCGGTGCCGCACATGTTGGTGATGCTCCACACCATGCCCTTGACGCAATCGGCACGGCCCGAAATATCAATACCAAGGCCGCTCTTGAGCCACGCCTCGGTCACCGCATAGTACGAGTTGTACGCATACGCATCCTGCAGAGCCGAAAACTCAGCAGGGTCGATGTTATAAGCGCCCTGGAAGGCCTCCTGCGCAATACGGCCCAACTCGGTGGGCTGGCCGTTCTCGTACATGGCATTGCTCGTGTTGGAAATCTCGCTGCCGCGATCAATCGCATCCTTGAGCATGCTGTATTTTTCGGGGCTGTAGTTGTAGACCTGCTTCATAAACGGAATGAGCGACCAACGACGGTCGAACTGGTAATAGCCCAGCGCGTTGTAGCCGTCACCATACGAAAAGCCCTGGTTATAGTTGCCATGGCTCTCATATTTGGTGAAGTACTTCATCTCGGGAGTCACGTTGACAAACGAAACGCCCTGGACCGACCTCAGCACGCCCGAGAAGGACTGCTGGGTGTAGAGACCCTTATCGATATCGGTGGCATCCGAGGCAACGCCCGGCGTGGGCTCCTCGGCAGCGGCGGGTGCCGGCGCGGAAACGGCGCCAAACGAAAGCGCCAGCGTCAGGCCCGCGACAATAGCAGAATGCTTGGGCTGCATAAGATCCTCCCTGCATTGGTGTAGTTAAAGTGCAGTTTGCAAAGATAGAAATAAGTATTGCAGCTCGCCCGTTGTTGCACAACAACCCCTCGGTAAACGGCAACAACCCTCCGCGAAATCTTAAGGAATTAGACAAACTGGTCGTCGGGCGCCAACAGAAGCTCGCCGTAACGTTTCGTCAGCCCGTCTCTCAACTGACAGAAAGCGGGAATATAGACGTTCAAGATGCGCTGAATCAAATCTTGAGCGAGCTTGTTGTCGTAGATATGGACGTTCGTATTGCGGTCTCTGAGCATATCCAGCCAGGCTGCCTCATCAATAAAGTCGTAGAATCGGTAGGACTCCTTCAAGATGGCACGAGGAGACCCCGACGCGGCAAGCGTGGCGCCCTCATACTCGAGCAGACGCTTAAGGAGCTTCCAGCTCAGTTCAAATTGAAGATTGAACTTATTAATCAAACCACTCTGAACAAAATCATTGTTGAGATCCTGATTGGGCGCATCCTCAAGATTCGCCAAGGCGCTGACAAAGTTCTCATATTTTTTCATACAGAATCACACCATCCCTGGCAATTTCATCGAGCAATTGCTGCGACAAGGACTCGTCGAGATTGACGACATCTACATCTAAAAGAGTATCAAGACGCTCCTCGATCAAATATGAGAAACGGCCGAAATCCCGACAACCTGCTACGGCGATGTCAATATCGCTCTTGGGTAAGTTGTCGCCTCGAGCACGAGAACCAAACAGCACAACCTTCTCGGCGTCACATTCCCGAGCAAAAACTTCGATTTGTTTGTACACCTTGTCGAGAGATGCCATTTGCAGCCCTACAGCTTAATGTCAAAGTTGATTTCGGGGACGGCGGCCAAGTCGGCCAACGTCACGCCGTCGACGTACTTTTCAATCACGTCGTCCAGACCGCGCCAGAACTTGACGGTCGAGCACAAATCGCTGCGGGCGCAGCTGTTGTCGATGCCGTCGCACGCCACGGGCGCTGTGCTGCCCTCGACAGCGCGCAGGATGTCGCCGGCACGCACCTCGGCCGGGTCCTTGGCCATCATGTAGCCGCCGCCCTTGCCGCGCACGCTCTTAAGCAGGCCCGCCTTCATAAGCGGACGAACCAGCTGCTCCAAATACTTTTGAGAGATATGTTCGCGGTCGGCGACCTCGCGCAGGGCAATCTTGCCCTCGGCGTCACCAAGTGCTGCGATATAGATCATCAGTCGGAGGGCATAGCGTCCCTTGGAAGAAATGAGCATACCTACCCTCCCATCGCATCTGGAACAACATGACCAGGTTTGTTTGTCCCAAATCTTAAGTAAGTGGGACAGACACAACAGGTTATTTTGTCCCAGAATTTGAAAAGTCGAGTGGATTAGTCGGGTTTTCCCTTGACTAACGCCGAACCCATAGTAACTTTATTCCGAGAAGATTCCTAGGGTTTAGTGCACCTATGAGTACACCATATACAGAGAGGGACAGCATGAGCGCAAATCCGCTGCTTTCCATCGAAGGTCTGACCGCCTCCGTGGACGAGAAGACCATCCTCCACGACGTCAACCTCAACGTCGCCGCCGGCGAGACCCACGTGCTGAT
>DBGFLF010000225.1:0-1625 GCA_048528725.1 Collinsella sp. | reverse complement strand
TGCGGCCGGTGATGACCAGGTCCTTGCGCTTGCGGTAAGCGTCCTTCTTGATCAGGAAGTACTCCTGCTCATCGCCCACGGAAGGAACAACCTTCTTGGGGGTCTTACCAAACAGCGCCAAAACGCGCTTGGACTCACGCGAGAGCGCGGTCATGGAGCGCAGCAGCGGGGTCTTCTTGTCCAGGGCCTCGCCCGTGTAGGAGCAGAAAGCCGTGGGGATGCACAGGACATCGTCCTTAATGAATGCGGGGCTGGTGGGATCCCAAGCGGTGTAACCACGGGCCTCGAAGGTGGCACGCAGGCCGCCGTTGGGGAAGCTGGAGGCGTCCGGCTCGCCCTGGATGAGGTTCTTGCCCGTAAACTTGGTAATGGCGGTGCCGTCGTGGTTGGGCTCGAGGAAGCTGTCGTGCTTCTCGGAAGTAATGCCCGAAAGCGGCTGGAACCAGTGTGCGTAGTGCGTCGCGCCCTTGGAGATGGCCCAGACCTTCATGGCGTGGGCAACGGCGTTGGCCACATCCAGGTCGAGCGGCTCACCGTCCTCGAGGGTTGCAGCAAGGCGCTTCCAAATGTCCTTGGGGAGGTAGTCCTTCATGACTTCCTCAGAGAACACCATGGTCCCGAAGCGGTCAGTAAGTTCGGCCATACGGAACTCCCTTCGTATCGGCACCGCGTGAGAAGCGGTGTTGATTACTAACGAACGAGTCATAGATTAGGCTCGTCGTGTTTCCGCAACATTACCGTTATGTTGCTGTCACGAAACCAATCAATGAGGTTACCGCATCGCGGCGGCGTTGCCGCCCTCAACAGCCAATCAACTGTATAAATTGCAGACCTCTCCCCATGGTTTAAGGGTAGTCAATTTGGGATGGGGCTCTATTAACTGGTATTTCGCATCAGATACCAGTCTTTATAGCCCGTGTCAAAATGAGCCGCTCTGCTATAGGAAATGCCGATAGCAAGGCATCTTTGATTGGTATCCCCCAAATAGCGAGTGAAACTCCGCCGTGGCACAGTGGTGCTGTAGAATCCTTACAACACATCACACTATTACGTATCTAGAGGAGCACGATATGCGCGTCGACGAGGTTTTTAAGCAGGCAGCATCCCAGGGCACCGCACCCGTTTCGTTTGAGATGTTCCCGCCCAAGGGCGAGCTGACCCTCGACACGGCTCGCGAAGTGGCAGGCAATCTGTGCAAGCTTTCGCCGAGCTTTGTCTCGGTCACTTGTTCCGCTGGCGGCTCGGGTAACGGTGCCACCACCGCCCCCATCGCGCATATGATTTCGAGCGAATTCGATACACCCTCGGTGGCACACCTCACCTGTGTGGGCCGTACCCACGCCGATATCGCCGCCAAGATCGATGAGTACCGCACCGCCGGCGTGGAAAACGTGTTGGCCCTGCGTGGCGATCTCCCTGCCGGCGCGACCGAGGACGACAAGCCCGCCTCCGACTACGCCTACGCCCGCGACCTCATCCCCGAGCTCGTCGACGCCGGCTTTTGCGTGGGCGCCGCAGCCTACCCCGAGGGCCACATTGCCTGTGAGAACCTCAACCTCTCGGTCGAACACCTCAAGCAAAAGCAAGACGCCGGCGCGAGCTTCTTTGTGACGCAGCTCTTCTTT
>DBGFLF010000224.1:0-11307 GCA_048528725.1 Collinsella sp. | reverse complement strand
CATTACCCAGGGCTCGCCCCAGCCCAACACGGGCGTGCCGGGCGTGATCGCCGGCTATGGCAAGGAGCGCGTTATCCACAGCCCCGCCGCCGGCGTGTTTCGGTCCGACCGCGCAATCGGCGACATCGTGAGCGCCGGAGACGTGATTGGCTACGCGGACGATACGCCCATGTGCACGCAGATCGATGGCTGCCTGCGCGGGCTTTTGGCGAACGGCGTGCAGGTGACTGAGGGCTTTAAATGCGCCGATGTCGATCCGCGTGGCGATGCCAGCTATATCAACTACATTTCGGACAAGGCGACGTCGGTCGGCGGCGGCGTGCTCGAGGCACTCGCTATGCTCACCGATATCTTTAGAGGATAGAAGGCGGCAATGGAAAAGCTCGATGTTGTGAATGCGGCGCTTGTCGCCCTGCGTGCTGGCGAGACGTGCGAGCTCGTGGTCGTAGCCGGCACGGCGGGGTCGTCGCCGCGCGGCGTGGGCGCCTGGATGGCCGTCTTTGCCGACGGTAGCCAGGCGGGCACCATCGGCGGCGGCAAGATCGAGCTCTTTGCGCTGGACGAGGCGCGAGAGCTGCTGGCCGCGGGGCAATCGCGTCTGGTCCGCTACACCATGGGCGGCGAGAACTCCGATACCGGCATGATCTGCGGCGGAGCCATCTGCCTGTGCTACCTACATCTGGATGCGACCCAGGCACCGTTGTTCCAGGAAATTGCCGACGTCTTGGTCTATCGGCGCATCGGCGACTTCGTCATCGACTTTGAACCGTTTATCGCGAGCGCGCTCGAGGGCGATGTGGCCGAGTACCATGGCGAGGCATCGCGCCATACCATTGCGGGCTGCCCCGGGCTTTCACTGGTGGAGGAGGGGAGTAACGTCACCTACACTAACGCCGCCTCCGAGATTCCCGCGGCGCACGTCGAGACGCTCTGCCCCGAGGGCCTGACCTACATCTTTGGCTGCGGACACGTGGGCGCCGCGACGGCGCGCGTGCTCACGGCGGCGGGCTTTGCCGTCGTGGCCTGCGATGACCGCCCCGGCACGTTGACGCCCGAATGGGTGCCCGGTGTCTACGATCGTCGCCTGGTCGATTACAAGAACCTGAGCGAGCTGTGTCCCATCGGTCCGCGCGACTTGGTGGTCGTCGCCACGGCGGGTCACAAGTCCGATATCGACGTGGTGATTCAGGCCATGCGTGCCAAGCCTGCCTACCTGGGCTGTCTGGGTTCGCGCCGCAAGACGGCCTTTGTGCGCGCCCGCCTGGAGCAGGAAGGCTTTACGCAGGACCAGATCGACGAGCTGCACCTTCCGATCGGCGTTGCCATCGAGGCCGAGGACCCCGAGGAGATCGCCATCTCCATCGCCGCCGAGATGATCCACCTGCGCCGCACCAAACTCGTCCCCCGCAAGCGCTAATCGCATCCCCACCAATAAGTTGCGGTGAAATACGGATTGTTTAAGCCTGTTAGGCCGCCAAACAGTCCCTATTTCACCGCAACAGCTTTTTGGGACCCATTTGTGCGGGGGAGTTGTGGAGTTGTGCAGGCAGACGAGGTTTTTCTGGAAATACGCACCCAATGCGCGTATAGTACCGGTTGTTTTGTCGGCTCCTGCTGCGTCGAGTCCAAACCGCGAAATGCCATGAGCGGCGCGGATGCAGCCAGGAGGCACGAGGACAACCCGTCGTGGCCACGCCCCGTGCTTAAAACCCCAAGAAGGAGTGAACAATGGCAGAAGAGAAGTATGTGCCGCGTCTGAAGACCAAGTACAACAACGAGGTCAAGCAGCAGCTTCAGGACAAGTTCCAGTACGAGAACGTCATGATGATCCCCAAGTTTGAGAAGATCGTCGTGAACATGGGTGTCGGCGAGGCCGCTACCGATTCCAAGGCCATCGACGGTGCCGTGCGCGACCTGCGCGCCATCACCGGCCAGCAGCCGATGATCACCCGTGCCCGCAAGTCCATCGCTACCTTCCGCCTGCGCGCTGGTATGCCGATCGGCTGCAAGGTTACCCTGCGTGGCGACCGTATGTGGGAGTTCTTCGATCGTCTGACCTCCGTCGCGATCCCCCGTATCCGCGACTTCCGCGGCATCTCCGCCAAGAGCTTCGACGGCCGTGGTAACTTCTCCATGGGCGTCACCGAGCAGCTCATCTTCCCCGAGATCGACTTCGACTCCGTCGATCACCAGCGTGGTATGGACATCACTTTCGTGACCACCGCCAACACCGATGAGGAGGCCAAGGCCCTTCTGGACGCCTTCGGTTTCCCGTTCAAGAAATAGGTTCACCTGCCCTATAAGCGCCGTTCCCACAAGGGGGCGGCGTTTGGGGCGAACAATACTCTATGTGAGGAGGATATAAGTGGCTAAGACATCGATGATCGTCAAGTGCAATCGCAAGCAGAAGTTCTCTACTCGTGAGTACACGCGCTGCCAGCGCTGCGGCCGTCCGCACTCTGTGTACCGCAAGTTCGGCCTGTGCCGTGTCTGCTTCCGCGAGCTTGCACTCAAGGGCGAGCTTCCCGGCGTTAAGAAGGCCAGCTGGTAAGTCACTACCAGCGTTTCAAGCATCAGTTTGGAACAGGGAAAACGCGCTAAAAAGGCTTTGCCGTTAAGGGCGGCGAAGAACCAAGAGCACGTGTTCATCAAGAACGAAGGAGAATCTGTATGAACCTTACAGACCCGATCGCAGATATGCTTACGCGCATCCGTAACGCTAACTCTGTGAACAAGGCCACGGTCTCCATGCCGAGCAGCAAGAAGCTCGTCGAGATCGCTCGTGTTCTGCACGAGGAGGGCTACATCGAGGGCTACGATGTCGAGGACACCGTTCCCCAGAAGACTCTGCACATCACGCTTAAGTATGGTCCCAAGAAGGCTAAGGTCATCAACGGCATCCGCCGCATTTCCAAGCCGGGCCTGCGTAAGTACACCGGCGTTGCCGACATGCCCCGCGTCCGCGGTGGCCTTGGTACCGCCATTATTTCCACCAGCCATGGCGTCATGACCGACCGCGATGCTCGCAAGCACAACGTCGGCGGCGAGATCATCGCTTACGTCTGGTAATTCGCTCGGTAGGTAGAAGGAAAGGAGATCACCGTGTCTCGTATCGGTAATAAGCCTGTCCAGATTCCCGCCGGAGTCGAAGTGGCAGTCAACGGCAACAACGTTGTCGTCAAGGGCCCCAAGGGCCAGCTCGAGCTTGATGTCTTTGAGAAGCTCGCTATCAACGTCGAGGGCAACGTCCTCACCGTTTCCCGTCCCGACGACGAGCGTGAGACCCGTGCCCGCCACGGCCTCACCCGCGCCCTCATCCATAACATGGTTGTTGGCGTTTCCGAGGGCTTCGAGAAGAAGCTCGAGCTCGCCGGCGTCGGTTACCGCGTGCAGCAGAAGGGCAAGAACCTCGAGTTCTCCCTGGGCTTCTCGCACCCCGTGATCGTCGAGGCTCCCGAGGGCATCACCTTCGAGGTTCCCGACAACACCCACGTGAACGTCAAGGGTATCAACAAGCAGCAGGTCGGTCAGATCGCCGCTGAGATCCGCGGCCATCGTCCTCCCGAGCCTTACAAGGGCAAGGGTATCCACTACGTTGGCGAGCACATCCGCCGCAAGCTGGGTAAGGCCGCCAAGTAGTCGTAACCGACTCACTCGCATAAGACCAGCACCCCGTCAGGTGCTGGCAAGATCAACCTTTTTAGGAGTTTACGTATGAACAAGCATAAGGCGAAGCTGGAAGGCCTCAAGCGTCGTCAGCGTCGTGTTCGCGGCAAGGTCTCGGGTACCTCCGAGCGTCCGCGTCTTCGCGTGACCCGTACTAACGCCAACATCTATGCCCAGATCATCGACGACAGCAAGGGCTCCAGCCTGACGCTCGTCTCTGCCTCGACCCTCGAGGCCGAGTTCAAGGGCACCCACACCTCGAACAAGGAGGCTGCGGAGAAGGTCGGTCAGCTCGTTGGCAAGCGCGCCATCGAGGCCGGCATCACCAAGGTCGCCTTCGATCGCGGTGGCCGTATCTACCATGGCCGCGTCAAGGCCCTCGCCGACGGTGCTCGTGCCGCCGGTCTCGAGTTCTAGGAGGTATGTAGCACATGGCTCGTAATCAGAAGCAGCAGCGCGAGGCCTCCGAGTTCGAGGAGCGCGTCGTTTACATCAACCGCGTGTCGAAGACCGTCAAGGGTGGTCGTCGCATGAGCCTCGTCGCTCTCGTCGTCGTTGGCGACGGCAAGGGCAACGTCGGCGTTGGCATGGGCAAGTCCGCTGAGGTGCCCATGGCCATCTCCAAGGCATCTCTCGATGCCAAGAAGAACATGTTCCACGTGCCGGTGACCGAGCAGGGCACCATCCCGCACGAGGTTCTCGGCCACTTTGGTGCCGGCCGCATCATCATCAAGCCCGCTGTCGAGGGTACCGGCGTTATCGCCGGCGGCGCTGTGCGTCCCCTCTTTGAGCTTGCTGGCATCAAGAACGTCCTGTCCAAGTCCCTCGGTACCGACAACGGCCTCAACATCATCAAGGCTGCCGTCGAGGGCCTCAAGGAGCTCTCCAGCCCTGAGGACGTCGCGGCTCGCCGTGGCCTGACGGTCTCCGAGATGTTCGTCGGTAAGGAGAACTAAGCATGGCTGACACCATCAAGATCAAGCAGGTCCGCAGCACCAACGGTTGCAAGCAGGACCAGGTCCGTACTGTCCGTGCCCTCGGTCTCCACAGGATCCGCGAGGTTCGCGAGATTGCTGACAACGAGTCCGTCCGCGGCATGATCTTCAAGGTCAAGCACCTTGTCGAGATTGTAGAGGAGTAGCAAATGCAGCTTCACGATCTTACTCCCGCGCCCGGTTCCACCAAGAACCGCAAGCGCGTCGGCCGTGGCAATTCTTCGGGTCACGGCACCACTTCTGGCCGCGGTCAGAAGGGCCAGGGTTCCCGCTCTGGCGGCACCAAGGGTGCCGGCTTCGAGGGTGGCCAGACTCCGCTGGCCATGCGCCTTCCCAAGCTTCCGGGCTTCCGCAACCCCCGTCGTATCGAGTACACCGCTGTTAACGTTGAGCGTCTCGAGCGCAAGTTCGAGGACGGCGCTGTGATCGACGGTGCCGCTCTTAAGGCCGCTCGCATCACCAAGAGCGAGTTCGAGCCCGTCAAGGTGCTCGGCAATGGTGAGCTCACCAAGAAGTTCACGGTCAAGGTCGACAAGGTCAGCGCTTCTGCGCAGGCCAAGATCGAGGCCGCCGGCGGAAAGGTCGAGCTGCCGTGCTAAATGGTCTTAAGAATGCTTTCCGCATCAAAGAATTGCGCGAAAAGATTCTTTTTACCATAGCTATGCTCGTCGTGTACCGCATTGGTGCGCACGTTCCTGTGCCCGGCATTCCCTTCCAGGGGATGCTGGGCCTTTTCTCGACCGATAACAATTCGGTCGCCGCAGGTGCTATGGCCCTCCTGAATCTTTTCTCTGGCGGCGCGTTGAGCTATGTGTCGGTGTTTTCGCTGGGCATCATGCCTTACATCACCAGCTCGATCATCCTCCAGATGCTCCAGGCCGTCGTGCCTTCCCTGCATGAGCTTGCCCGCGAGGGCGAGGTCGGTCAGACCAAGATTACGCAGTATTCGCGTTACCTCACCCTGGCTCTGGCAATCCTCAACTCCGTGGGTTACCTCTTCCTCTTTAAGAGCTTCGGCATCAGCTTTAATGGCGCCGGCGCTCCCGAGATCATCTTCGACCTCATGATCGTCGGTACGCTCACCGCGGGCGCTATGCTGATCATGTGGATTGGTGAGCTCATCACCCAGCGCGGTATCGGCAATGGCATGTCGCTGATCATCTTCGCGAACATCATGGCCGGTCTGCCGCAGGCTATCTTCTCCAGCACCGAGGGTAACGCCGGTGGCATCATCACCATGGTGATCATCTGCGCCATCATCCTGCTGGTTATCCCGCTGATTGTTTTCCTTGAGCGCGGCCAGCGCCGCATCCCGGTCTCCTACGCTAAGCGCGTCGTGGGCCGTCGCATGATGGGTGGCCAGACCACCTACCTGCCCATCAAGGTCAACACCGCGGGTGTCGTGCCGATCATCTTCGCTTCGGCGCTGCTGTACTTCCCGGCTCAGATTGCCGTGTTCTTCCCCGGCATCGGCTGGATTCAGGCAGTTGCCTCCGCGCTTTCGACCGGTTGGCTTAACTGGGTGCTTAACGTTGTCCTCATTGTGTTCTTCGCGTACTTCTACACCTCCATGGTGTTCAACCCCGATGACACGGCCGATAACCTTAAGAAGCAGGGCGGCTTTATTCCGGGCGTCCGTCCGGGTAGGGCTACCGCGGCCTACATCAAGAACGCGCTCAACAAGATCACGCTTCCCAGCGCTGTCTTTTTGGCGCTCATCGCCATCGTGCCTTCGATCATCTTCTCCTTCACGGGTAACCATCTGATCCAGGCATTTGGCGGCACGTCCATCCTCATCATGGTCGGCGTCGTGCTCGACACGGTCGATAAGCTCGAAGGCCAAATCAAGATGTATGATTACGATGGATTCTTTAAATAGGCTAGAGGAGGATTGCTCATGAACCTCGTATTGCTCGGAGCTCCGGGTGCCGGTAAGGGCACCGTCGCACAGGAGCTCGTCGCCGAGTTTGGCGTCGCCCATATTTCCACGGGCGACCTGCTGCGTGCTGCCGTCAAGGGTGGCACCGAGCTTGGTATTCAGGCTAAGAAGTACATGGACGCTGGCGAGCTCGTTCCCGACCAGCTCGTGATCGACCTTGTCAAGGAGCGCCTTGCCGCCGATGACGCCCAGCAGGGCTTCATCCTCGACGGCTTCCCGCGCAACACCGCCCAGGCTGTGACGCTCGATTCCGAGCTTTCCGCCATGGGTCGCGAGATCGACTGTGCCCTTCTGGTCGATGTGGCCCCCGAGGTCATTATCGATCGTCTGTCTTCGCGTCGCACCTGCCGCGCCTGCGGTTACACCGGCACCGCTGCCGATGCCACCTGCCCCAAGTGCGCAGGCGAGATGTATCAGCGCGACGACGACAAGCCCGAGACCATCAAGAACCGTCTCGACGTCTACGAGAAGTCCACGAGCCCGCTCGTCGACTACTATCGTGGCCAGGGTCTGCTCAAGTCGGTCAACGGTGACCAGGCTCGCGAGACCGTGTACGGGGATGTCAAAGAGGCTCTCGGTCTATGATCAAGATTAAGTCTGCAACGCAAATCGAGCAGATGAAGAAGGCAGGAGCGCTATCTAAGATGGCGCTCCGCCACGTTGGAGCCATGGTGCGCCCCGGCGTTTCGACTTTTGAGCTCGATCAGCTCGCGGAGCAGATTATCCGCATGCATGGCGGCACCCCTGCCTTTAAGGGTTACGGCGGGTTCCCGGGGACCATTTGCGCATCGATCAACGATGCCGTGGTCCACGGTATTCCCAACCCTGACATGATCCTGCGCGATGGCGATATCATCTCCATCGATACGGGAGCCGTTGTCGACGGTTGGGTCGGCGATAACGCATGGACGTTTTTCGTCGGCACCCCCACGCCCGAAGCCAAGGCTTTGTGCGAGGTCACGCGCGATTGCCTTAAGGCTGCCATCGAGCAGGCTGTTCCCGGTAACCATATCGGGGACGTCGGTTATGCCGTTCAGTCCCTCGCCGAGTCTCACGGTTACGGCGTGCTTCGTGATTATGTTGGCCATGGCATTGGCCGCGTGATGCACGAGGACCCCAACGTTCCTAACTACGGAAAGAAGGGGAGGGGCGTTCGCCTCCAGGCCGGCATGGTCATTGCCATCGAGCCGATGGTTACGATGGGTTCCAACCATGTGAGCACGGGCTCCGACGGTTGGATTGTTACGACCAACGACCACCTGCCCGCCGCGCACTACGAGAACACCGTCGCCATTACCAATGACGGTCCGGTGATTCTGACCACGGATGCCCAAGGTGCTTGGTGTTCGCTCCAAGGCGGAGAAATGTAACAAGTTCCACTTAGTTGTGGAGCCATTACGAAGTTATTACGATGCGTGCATACGTGTTGTAGAATACTCAATCGCTGTCGTTTTCTAGAGAAAGATGATTGCTTGTGAAGAAGGAAGACGCAATTGAGCTCGAGGGTACGGTAAAGGAACCGTTGCCCAACGCCATGTTTAAGGTCGAGCTCGAGAACGGTCATTCGGTTCTGTGCAACATTTCTGGCAAGATCCGAATGAATTACATCCGTATTCTCCCCGGTGACAGGGTTGTCGTGGAGCTTTCCCCGTACGACCTGACCCGCGGCCGCATCACCTATCGCTACAAATAGCGGCACGTATACACGCACTCCATTTCCGACTGCAGGCTTAGCTCAACCTACGGTCGGATTGTGTGTGAAGACCAGCCATAGTTTTAAACGCCTGCGGCTGGGCGAGTAGATAGTAGGGAAGTAGTTTGAGCGCTACCGAAAGGAAGAACGATGAAGGTACGTCCTTCGGTCAAGAAGATGTGCGATAAGTGCAAAATCATTAGGCGCCATGGCAAGGTCCTCGTCATTTGCGAGAACCCCCGTCATAAGCAGCGTCAGGGTTAAGAGAGGAGACTACGTTGGCCCGTATTAATGGTGTCGACCTCCCGCGTGAGAAGCGCGTTGAGATCGGTCTGACCTACATTTACGGCATCGGCCGCACCACTGCGACGAAGATTTGCGTCGAGTGCAACGTTAACGTGGATACGCGCGTTAAGGACCTCACCGAGGATGAGGTTAACGCCATCCGCGATTATATCGACAAGAACCAGATCATGGTTGAGGGCGACCTCCGCCGTGAGCGCAACCAGAACGTCAAGCGCCTTATGGACATCGGCTGCAACCGCGGCCTTCGTCACCGCAAGGGCCTCCCGGTCCGCGGCCAGCGCACCCACACTAACGCTCGTACCCGCAAGGGCCCGAAGCGTCAGATCGGTGCTAAGAAGAAGAAATAAGGAGCGCTAGATAGATGGCTACTGCTAAGAAGAACGTTCGCGCTGCCCGTCTGAAGCGCGCGGACCGTAAGAACATTTCCGTGGGCCAGGCTCACATTCGTTCTACGTTCAACAACACGATCGTTTCGATCACCGATCCCCAGGGCAACGTCATTTCCTGGAAGTCGGCTGGCCAGGTGGGCTTCAAGGGCTCCCGTAAGTCCACGCCGTTCGCTGCCCAGATGGCTGCCGAGGCTGCTGCCAAGCAGGCCATGGAGCACGGTATGAAGAAGGTTTCCGTCTTCGTCAAGGGCCCCGGCTCCGGTCGTGAGACCGCCATCCGCTCCCTCCAGGCTGCTGGCCTCGAGGTCTCGAGCATCCAGGACAAGACCCCCATTCCGCACAACGGCTGCCGCCCCAAGAAGCGTCGCCGCGTGTAACTGAAAGGATCGTATCAATATGGCAATCGACAGGACTCCTGTTCTTAAGCGCTGCCGTCAGCTCGGGATCGATCCCGCTGAGCTCGGTTACAGCAGCAAGAAGGAATCTATCCGTCAGCCCAAGCGCCGTCGCAAGGAATCTGAGTACGGTATGCAGCTGCGCGAGAAGCAGAAGGTCAAGTTCATCTATGGCGTTCTGGAGAAGCAGTTCCACGGCTACTTCAACAAGGCCCGTAAGATGAACGGCGTCACCGGTGAGAACCTCATGATCATCCTTGAGTCTCGCCTCGACAACGTTGTCTTCCGTCTTGGCTTCGCCCGCACCCGCAAAGAGGCTCGTCAGTCCGTCCGTCACGGTCACTTCACCGTGAACGGCAAGCGCGTGGACATCCCGTCCTACCGCGTCAAGGCCGGCGACGTCGTCGCTGTCGGCGAGAAGTTCCGTGACCTCCTCCCCATCAAGGAGGCCCTGATTTCCTCCGAGCGCTTTGAGGTCCCTGGCTGGCTCGAGGTCGATATCGAGAAGCTGTCTGGTAACGTGCTCGCTCTGCCGACGCGTGAGCAGATCAGCGGTGATATCAACGAGCAGCTCATCGTCGAGCTCTACTCTAAGTAGTCCATCCGGGCTGCTGAGGCTGGAGGTAATACATGTCAGAATTCATTAGGCCTCAGGTTCAGGTCGAAGAGATCAACGAGACGTCTGCTCGTGTCTCCGTCGAGCCGCTCGAGCGTGGCTACGGCGATACGCTGGGTAACTCCCTTCGTCGCGTTCTTCTGTCCTCGCTCGAGGGTGCCGCCGTCGAGGCTATTCAGATTGATGGCGCGCAGCACGAGTTCATGACCATCCCTAACATGGTCGAGGATGTCACCGACATCGTCCTGAATGTCAAGGGTCTTGTCTTCAGGGCTCTCGGCACGACCGACGAGGCGACCGCCACCATCTCGGTTGACGGCCCCTGCGAGGTCACCGGTGCGGACTTCTTTATTCCGTCCGAGTTTGAGCTGGTCAACCCCGAGCAGCACATCGCAACGCTCACCGAGGGTGGCCATCTCACCATGAGCATGCGCATCGGCTATGGCCGCGGCTATGTTTCTGGCGAGGCCAACAAGCGCGACAACGATCCCATCGGTGTGATCCACGTCGACTCGCTGTACTCGCCGGTTTCCCGTTGCGCCAAGCTCGTTGAGGCTTGCCGTGTCGGTCAGCACACCGACTACGACCGCCTTGTCCTCGAGATCGAGACCAACGGCTCTATCGCCCCGCGCGACGCCGTGGTCCAGGCTGCCAATATCATCAACCAGCATATGGCCGCCTTTATGAACCTTGCCGAGACCCCCGAGGTCGAGGAGGAGGCTTCGATCTTCGCTCCCGAGGTCACCAACGACAACGCCGAGCTGGACAAGCAGATCGAGGATCTGGACCTTTCCGTCCGTTCCTACAACTGCCTTAAGCGCGCCAGCATTCACTCGGTCCGTCAGCTCGTTGAGTTCTCGGAGAACGATCTGCTCAACATCCGTAACTTCGGTGTTAAGTCGATCGAGGAAGTGAAGGACAAGCTTGAGTCCATGGGCCTGAGCCTGAAGGCTTAATGCTTCGCATATTTGAGGAGAAACTAGACCATGCGTCACAACGTTAAGAAGGGCCTGAAGCTCGGCACCGATGCGAGCCACACCAAGGCCATGAAGAAGAGCCTTGCTAAGGCCCTCTTCGAGAACGACCGCATCAAGACCACCGAGACCCGCGCTAAGGCGCTGCGTTCGGTCGTCGATCCGATCATCACCTGGGCCAAGAAGGGCGACCTGCACTCTCGTCGTCTGGCTATCGCCAAGCTCGGCGATAAGCAGCTCGTTGCCGAGATCTTCGACAAGGCTGCCCAGGGTATGTGGCAGGACCGCAACGGCGGTTACACCCGCATCATGAAGCTCGGTAACCGTAAGGGCG
>DBGFLF010000223.1:0-1897 GCA_048528725.1 Collinsella sp. | reverse complement strand
CAATCTCGAGCGCGCATTCCGAAAGCGCTACGAGTGCAGCACCGCGGGCATGCGCCGTGGGGATGGCCGAACGAACGTTGGCGCCAAAGTAGATGCTCTCGACAGCAGCTGTGTCGGGTCGATAACGCTCGACGACATCCTTAAGGTCACGGGCGATATGCGACAGGCGCACCGCAAGCGGGCTGCCCGCGCTGGTCTCGATGCAACCGTAGGCACGGCAGCGAACCTCGCCACGCCGCTCCTCGATAATCCCCCAACCCGTATGAGCCAAACCGGGGTCAATGCCCAAGATAACCAAGCCGACCTCCCCTCGCCACAAGCACAGCGCAAGACAGGGCCCCGCGCATCATTCACGAACGTCTGTTCTAGAATAACACAACGGGGCCAAGATGCTTAGTTGAAGTATCAGGGTTGGGAGCAAATCCCATCCCCAGTTTAGTTCTGCGAGAAAAAGGGAAACTGACGGGGATCCACCGGCGGATGCGGCATCGGACCACCCTGGGGACTACCTTGCGAGCCGCCCTGACCGCCCATCATCTTATCGATGGCGTCCTGAACCTCGCCCTCGAACTTTTTCATTCCCTCGTGCAAACGACGCTGACCGTCCTCAGAGCGCAGCTCCTCCATCTGCTCGGGCGAAATACCCAGTAGCTCGCCCAGCACGCCCATCATCTCGTTTCGCATGCGCTCGCTCGTATCCTCGTCAGCAAAACGGCGCACCTCGGCGCGCGCCAGCGAATCGACCGACATACGCTCCTTGCCATTAAGCCCCAGGTCGGACCACGCGAGCATGTACGGCCAAGAGCGCTCGGCAAACGAGCGGGACGAGACGATCGGTGCCGTCGGCAACATGCGGCGGGCAGCCTCACCCTGTCGAACGAGCATCAGCAGCAGCGAGCAGGCCTCAGGCTTGCCAGCGGCCATCGAGATATCGTCGAAAGATCGATTGCGGTCCACATGCGCCTCGAGCGCGCCATCGACCTCACCCGGCTCAAGCCCGCCGAGCAGCTGTGCCGCGCGGTCGAGCATATCGACCGGACCGTCGAGCGTCGAGAGCGCCTGCGCCAGCACGCGCTCCATACAATCTTCCACCGCGTTGAGCGTCACGAGCTCTTGGGGCACCACGGCAGACGTGCGGTTGCGCACGCGCGCCACAAACTCAAGCGTCGACAGGTACACATCGCCAAAGGGCGCATAATCGCCCTGGTAGCCGCCGCAAAGCGCCGGCGCCGCCAGCGCGTACTCAGTTTTGGACAGCGGGCTCAGCGCCATCGCACCCAACTCGAGCGCCGTGTCCTCCAGCATGAGGCCCAGCGTACGCGAGCGCAGACGCTCGGCATCGCCCGCCGACACGTCGCGATCGAGCACACGCGCCGCATCCGGCGCATCGCGCTCGACGGTGCGAATGTGCAGACGCTCGGCGATGGCGCGGACGGCGGCACAGCGGGCAGCCTCGGCCTCTTCCTGCGCCGGCGTAAAGATACGGTTGCGCCCCAGCACCAGGCCAATCACATTGCGCGGGCCCAGAGCGTCGACGGCCAGCGCCGCCAGCAGGGACGACGGCAAGTCGCCCTCGAGTGCCACCACAGCACGCGACGCACCGTGGGCTCGGGCGTTGTCGCGCACGGCGAGCACCAGCGCCTGCCACAGCCACTCCTCGGAACGGAACTCGGGCAGTTCGTGATCTTCCAGGGCATCGAGCATCACGCCGCGTTGAATCTCCTGAACCAGCAGGCTCTCCTCAAAGCACGGCGCCTGGGCCACCACGCGCCCGCAGTCGTCGAGCACAAACGATCCGCCGGTATACACCGACTCGTCATAGGCGCCGACCGGCGCCATGCAGGCAAACCACACGCTGCGCTTGGATGCGATCTTGCGGTAGGCGCCGCTGCGAACG
>DBGFLF010000222.1:0-4277 GCA_048528725.1 Collinsella sp. | reverse complement strand
CCGGCATCGGCGAGAACGACTGGTCGATCCGCAAGGCCTTCTGCGACTGCTTTGAGTGGCTGGGCGTACGCATCGACAACAACAAGAACCGCGAGGCCGTGGGCAACGGCCCGCAGGTCATCAGCGCCGCCGGTTCCGCCGTCACGGTCATGGTCATCCCCACCGACGAGGAATACATGATCGCCCACGACGTCGAGCGTCTGACCAAGAACAACTAACGCACGCATTTGCAAGTAAACGAAAGGCCTCCAGAGCAACAGCTCCGGAGGCCTTTTTGCTAGCAGGTGAAAATTCCAGTCCCAAAGAGATCATCATCAGCAACGCCTGCGCTCCCAGCAACGGCACCCAACCATTCAGATCTTCAGCCTCAGCTCGTAGCCAAGCCGCCGTCCACCCCAGATACCCTGATTGCTACGTGGCGGTAGAAGGCCGTACGGGCTAACCCCTGAAAACACTCCGCAGACCAGAAACGCCCCCGTTCGTAGCTCCGAAGGAGCAGAACGGGGGCGTTTCATTGGTCGAGGACGTTTTCAGGGGTTAGCCCGTACGGCCTTCGGGCGATGCGTACGCTACTCAGCCATCTGAGCCTGGACGGCGGTGATGGCTACGACACCCACGATGTCGTCGGCAGAGCAGCCGCGCGAAAGGTCGTTGACCGGCTTGGCGATGCCCTGCAGGATGGGGCCGTAAGCGTCGGCGCCGGCGAAGCGCTGGACCAGCTTGTAGCCGATGTTGCCGGCCTCGAGATCGGGGAACACAAGCACGTTGGCCTTGCCGGCAACGGAGGAGCCGGGGGCCTTGAGCTGGGCGACGGTGGGAACGATGGCGGCGTCGAGCTGCAGGTCGCCATCGATGGCGAGCTCGGGAGCCTTCTCCTTGCAGAACTTAACGGCCTCCTGGACCTTCTTGGCGACCTCGCCGCCGGCGGAGCCCATGGTGGAGTAGGAGAGCATGGCCACGTGCGGCTCGACGCTGCCCATAAAGGTGGACCAGGAGTGAGCGGAGGCGATGGCGATCTCGGAGAGCTCGTCGGAGGACGGGTTGATGTTGAGGCCGCAGTCGGCGAAGATCAGCGTACCGTCGGTGCCGAACTGCGGGGTGTCGGTGCACATCACGAAGAAGGCCGAGACCAGCTTGGTACCCGGGGCGGTCTTAAGGATCTGCAGCGCTGGGCGCAGGGTGTCGGCGGTGGAGTGGCAGGCGCCGGAGACCAGGCCGTCGGCGTCACCCATCTTGACCATCATGGTGCCAAAGTAGGTGGCGTCCATCACCTGGGCGCGAGCCTGCTCGATGGTGACGCCCTTCTTGGCGCGGAGCTCGGCAAACTTCTGCGCGTACTCCTCGTGCTTCTCGGCATTGCGCGGATCGATGACGGTGGCGCCGGGAACGTTGATCTCGTCGGGGTTGCCCAGGATGACGATCTTTGCCAGGCCCTCCTCGATGATCTTGGTGGCCGCGACGATGGTGCGCGGATCCTCGCCCTCGGGCAGGACGATCGTCTTAAGGTCGGCCTTGGCGGCAGACTTCATACGGTTAAGGAAATCGCTCATGTTACTCCTTACAAGCGTTTCACTAAGCTCCAGGCGCCCGGCTGTTCACGAATAAACCCGCTGCTAGCGGGTTTACCTTTCAAATTTGTACGCCGCGGTGCTTGAGCTTTCCTTGTGTGGCAAGCTCATTATAGGACGCATTAGCGCTATAATCGCTCTGATAAATATGTCTCGAAGAATGTTCGAGAAAAGCCCAGCTAACGAGCCCGTGGCTTTTGACAAGGAGTATCGATGCAGATTACCTCAGGCCTGCCTGAAGGCTTTAACGCCGGCGCGTACGACATGATTGTCGTCGGTGCTGGATATGCCGGTGCCGTTTGCGCCCGCCGTCTTGCCGAGACCATCGGCTATCGTGTTGCCGTTTTGGAGCGCCGTAGCCACATTGCGGGCAATGCCTATGACTGCACTGACGAGGCCGGAATCCTGATCCACGAGTACGGTCCGCATATCTATCACACCTTTAACGAGCGCGTGCACAATTTCCTGTCGCGCTTTACCAAGTGGACGGATTATCAGCACAAGGTGCTCGCCAACATCAACGGCACCCTTATGCCCGTGCCCTTCAACCACGCGAGTCTCAAGCTCGCCTTTGGTGACGAGCGCGGCGAGGAGCTGTATCAGAAGCTCGTGGAGACCTTTGGCAAGGATGTCAAGGTGCCCATTATGGAGCTGCGTAAGAAGAACGACCCCGACTTGGCCGAGGTCGCTGATTACGTCTACGAGAACGTCTTTTTGCATTACACCATGAAGCAGTGGGGCCAGACGCCCGACCAGATTGATCCCTCGATCACCGGCCGTGTTCCCGTCTTTGTGGGCGATGATGACCGCTACTTCCCGCAGGCTCCCTTCCAGGGCATGCCGCAGGACGGCTATACCGCGCTGTTTGAGCATATGCTCGACCACGATCTGATTGATGTGTTCTGCGACGTGGACGCCCGCGACCTCTTCGAGATCGACGAGACCACCGTCAAGATCGACGGTAAGGTCTATGGCGGCGAGATCGTCTACACCGGTCCGCTCGACGAGCTGTTCAATCTCGACCTGGGCGCCCTGCCGTACCGTACGCTCGACATGAAGTTCGAGACGCTCGATATGGATCAGTTCCAGCCCGTGGGCACCGTCAACTACACCACGAGCGAGGATTACACGCGCATCACTGAGTTCAAGAATATGACTGGCCAGGTCCTGCCCGGCAAGACCACCATCATGAAGGAATACTCCAAGGCCTATACGCCCGGCTCGGGTGAGACGCCGTACTACGCCATTCTTGAGCCCGAGAACCGTGAGCTCTATGAGCGCTATCTTGAGCGCGTCCAGAACCTGACGAACTTCCACCCGGTGGGTCGTCTGGCCGAGTATCGTTACTACGATATGGACGCTGTGACCAATTCCGCCCTCGATCTTTCGGATGAGATTATCGCCTGCCATGCATAAAGTCATAACATTCGGTATTCCCTCGTATAACGCCGCCAAGGACATGGACCATTGCATCACCTCTATCTTGGAGGGGAGCAATTACGCCACCGATATCGAGATTATCGTGGTGGACGACGGCTCCAAGGACGAGACGGCCGCCAAGGCCGACGAGTGGGAGGCCCGTTACCCTGGAATCATCCGCGCGGTGCACCAGGAGAACGGCGGTCACGGTATTGCCGTCCTTTCGGGTCTGCGCGAGGCGCAGGGCACCTACTACAAGGTTGTTGATTCGGACGACTGGCTTGACGGTGCTGCCCTTTCGACCATGCTGTCGATTCTGCGTGGCTTTGAAGAGCGCGACCAGCGCGTTGACCTGTTTATCTCGAACTACGTGTACGAGAAGGTTTACGAGGGCACGCATACCGCTATTGGCTACAAATTTGCCCTGCCGCGCAAAAAGATCTTTTCTTGGGATCAGATCGGTCATTTCCGTCTGGACCAGAATCTGCTCATGCACAGCCTGTGCTATCGCACGGATGTGCTGCGCGCGTCCAATCTGCCTATGCCGCCGCACACGTTCTATGTAGACAACATCTACGCCTACGTGCCGCTACCGCGCTGCAAGACCATGTACTACGCCGACATCGACCTCTATCGCTACTTTATCGGCCGTGAGGGCCAAAGCGTCAACGAGGCCACGATGGTCAAGCGTCTGGACCAGCAGTTCCGCGTGACGCGCATCATGATGGAGTCGTTCCACCTGTACAGCGATGTCGAGTCGTCGCGTCTGCGCTCGTACATGATGGGCTATTTCACCATGATGATGGCAATCTGCTCAGTGCTTACTAAGCTTTCCGACGAGGATTGTGCCGACGAGCGCCTGAAGACGTTGTGGAGTGATCTGAAAGCCTATGACGAGCGTATGTATCGTCGTGCACGCTACGGCGTGGTCGGCTTCTTTACCAACCTGCGCGGTCGTGCCGGAGACAAAACCACACTCGGCCTATACCGTCTTGCCTCAAAGATTTTCAAATTCAACTAGCACAGAAGCGCTCGGGTAACGGGGACCCCTGGTCCTTAACTTGCTACTTCGAACAGTCCTGCGCAAGACGGAGGCGCCACTGGCGCCTCCTTTGCGTTCAAGACTTTAGTCTGCTGGGCGCGCAGCGGCCAGCTTCAACCCACCCGCTATGCGGGTGGAGACAAACGGCTTTACAAAGCCACCCCTCCGACCGATATTGACGATTGTTCAGGCCGTCAAGAATTCGAGTCGAAGGGGTGGTCGCCATGGCCCAGAAGGCCTACAGCCTT
>DBGFLF010000221.1:0-8619 GCA_048528725.1 Collinsella sp. | reverse complement strand
TCTCGAGGCCGATCATGCCGAAGGGCGCAAGCTCGAACTCGCGGGCCTTCTCCCACGGGGTGTGGGGAGCGTGGTCGGTGACGATAACGTCTACGGTGCCGTCGATGACGCCCTGACGGATAGCCTCGGCATCCTCATCGGTACGCAGCGGCGGATTGACCTTGAGCGAGGTGTTGTAGGTCTCGTCCAGGTCGTTCTCGGTCAGGAACATGTGGTGCGGGGTGGCCTCGCAGGTGACCTGCACGCCAGCTTCCTTGCCGGCACGCACGAGCTCCAGGCCATGGGCAGTGGAGATGTGTTGGATGTGCAGCTTGGCACCGGTCAGCTTGGCGATCTCGATATCGCGAGCGATCTGCAGCTCCTCGCCTGCCGCCGGCCAGCCCTCGAGGGCCAGACGAGTAGAGACCTTGCCCTCGTTGATCTGGCCGTGGCCGACCAGGTCCTCGTCCTGGCAGTGGCTCATGAAGACCTTGCCGAACATCTTGCCGTAGTCCATGCAGCGACGGAGCATGCCCGCGCCCTGCACGCCGCGACCGTCATCGGTGAAGGCGACGGCGCCGTGGGCGACCATATCGCCCATCTCGGACATGGCCTCGCCCTTAAGACCGCGGGTCATGGCGCCCGACGGATAGACGCGGCAGTGGCCGACCTCGGCAGCGCGGGACTTGACGAACTCCACGACAGTGCCGTTATCGGTTACGGGATCGGTGTTGGGCATGGCGCACACGCCGGTAAAGCCGCCCTTGGCAGCTGCGCGGGTACCGCTCTCGATGTCCTCTTTGACCTCGTAGCCGGGCTCGCGAAGGTGAACGTGCATATCCACCAGGCCGGGGACGAGGTACTTGCCGGAAAGGTCGCGGACCTCGGCTCCCTCGACGGCGAGATTCTCGCCGACCTCGGCGATCTTGTCGCCGTCAATCAGGACGTCAACGACACCGTCAAGCTCGACGGACGGGTCGACGACGTGGGCATTCTTAAGAAGCAAGGCCATTATCGGCACCTCCAAGCAGCAGATACAGGATAGCCATACGCACGCAGATACCGGCGTAGACCTGCTCCAGGATGACGGAGCGTTGCGGGTGGTCGGCCATATAGGAGTCGAACTCGACGCCGCGGTTGATGGGACCCGGGTGGCAGATGATCGCATCGGGCTTCATGAGCTTCTCGCGGTCCTTGGTCAGGCCGAAGAGCCTGTGGTACTCACGAATGGTCGGGAACGGGGCACCCTCGAGGCGCTCCTGCTGCACGCGCAGCATGTAGACGACGTCCAGCTCGGGCAGGACGGAATCGAGGTCGCTCGTCACGTGGTCGCAGCCCAGAACCTCGGGCGCCGGCGGCAGCAGCGTGCCGGGGGCGACGGCGTAGGTCTCGCAGCCCATGATCTTAAGGGCGGGGATCAGCGAGCCGCAGACGCGGGAGTGCGCGATATCGCCGACGACAGCGACCTTCAGACCGTGGAAGTCACCCTTGTGCTCCCAGATGGTGTACAGGTCGAGCAGGGCCTGCGTGGGATGGTTGTGCTTGCCGTCACCGGCGCAGATGACGCTCGCGGGCGAGTTCTGCGTGACGATGTAGGGAGCGCCGGCGTGCTTATCACGCACGACGATACAGTCGATCTTATAGGCGTTGAGGGTCTCGACGGTGTCGACAAGGCTCTCGCCCTTGACCGTGGAGGTCGAGGAGCCGCCAAAGTTAAGGCTGTCGGCCGAAAGACGCTTCTCGGCGAGCTCGAAGGAGCTGCGGGTGCGCGTCGAGGGCTCGTTGAACATGTTGACGATGGTCTTGCCCTTGAGCGTGGGGACCTTCTTGATAGCACGCTCGTTGACCTCGGAGAACGCCTTGGCGGTCTCGAGGATGAGCTTGATGTCCTCTTCGGAGTACTCGGTAATGTCGATCAGGTGCTTATGGTTGAACGCCACGGTACTACTCACCTCCCAGCGGCGCGGAGCCCACGTGGGAACCCGGCGCGACGTCGTTAATCTCGACGGCGGTGTGGCCGTCAACTTCCTTCATATATAGGTGCACGTTCTCCTCATGCGACGAGGGAACGTTCTTGCCGACAAAGTCCGGCGAGATGGGGAGCTCGCGGTGACCGCGGTCAACGAGAACTGCCAGCTCAATACGGCTCGGACGGCCCAGGTCCATGACGGCGTCGAGAGCGGCGCGGATGGTACGACCCGTGTACAGGATGTCGTCCACCAGCACGACGCGCTTGCCGTCGACACTGAAGGGAATGTTGGTGGCGTGGATCGCGGGAGCGAAATTGGTAGCGTAGTCATCGCGGTAGAAGCTGATGTCGAGGCTGCCGAGCGGAACGTCGACGCCCTCGATCTCCTTGATCTCCTCGGCGAGTTTCTTTGCCAGAAGGTCGCCGCGCGTGACGATGCCGACCAGAGCGAGGTCTTCACAGCCCTCGTTGCGCTCGAGAATCTCGTGCGCGATGCGGGTCATCGCTCGATTGACGGCGGTCTCGTCCATGATGACCGCCTTGGGGGAAGTCGTGCCCATCGATCTCCTTCCTCACATGTCTTGACTGCTGACACAGTCAAAAAAATAGATGCCCGACCGCTCAAAGCGGACCAGACACCCACAGGAAGGGCTGCTCTTTGGCAGCTATGTAATTCCATGTGGGTATCTCGTACCCCTTTAATGGTCAAGGGATAGTGTAGCCAACCTCGAGCTTAATTGCGAGCATAAATACAGAGCATTCCGTAAACGGAGCCCAATGCTCAATAAACCTATATGTATTTGTGGGACTAGCTTGAAAACGCACACACGAGCTGGCATAATCCCCTCTGCTGCACGCAAATCGGATCTACGTCCAGGGCCGTGGCGTGGGCACTATCGCCAAAAGAGAAATATCTCTGTGTAGATTACGCACAGGGAGCTGCTTCTGTGCTATAGTTCAGGCTTGTTTGTTAACGCGACATGTTCGTTTGTCGCCCAAGGAGGGTCAGTTATGTCCAAAGTTTGCGAAGTTTGCGGTAAGCACCCCGTTGCCGGTCGCTCCATCAGCCACTCTCACCGCGTCACCAACCGTAAGTTCCGCCCCAACATCCAGCGCGTCTACGTCGTCGTCGATGGTCACCGTCGCAAGATGAACGTTTGCTCCACCTGCCTCAAGTCCGGCAAGGTTGCGCGCTCCTAAATAAGGTCTTTCCAACAAGTACCTCGGACTCTCCGGGTCAAAGACCTCGCGTTCACATAGAACTTACCAAAGGCGCTCTCCCCTACGAAGGGCGCCTTTTTTGCACTCATTGCACTCATTGGGGACAGACTTACATGAGTGTTTTCACGCATTGGGGACAGACATGGCGCACGCAAGCGGCACACCGACTGGCTCCGGCCCCTGCCTCACGCTGCATCCTTCCAGCCTGCAGTTGCCTTGGTCACGCTCGTGGCGCCGATACCGGTGATACGGGCAATTTGCTTAACCGTGAGATGTGCCCGCCTGAGCCTCAGCAGGCAGGCATCGCGTTCGGGGCGTGGCAGGGCCTTGAGCAGCGAAGGATCTATGCTCGGCAGAACTTCGCGCGCAACGGAAAGGGCCTCCTCATCGGGGATCCGCCGGCGTGGAAGAACCTCCATTGACCAGATGCGCCCGGCAACTTCCTCGAGATGCTCGCAATAGCAACGGGAGCCACCGACAATATCGAGCATAGGGGCCGCATCACAGATGTCAAAGGGATCATAGCCCAGCTGATACGCCTTATAGCTTGACCAGCGGTACGCATCGAGCGAGTCAAGCGCACCCTTCACGGGATTGAGATGAATATAGTCGAGCAGCTGCACCGCCTGCGTGTCCGACTCAACCGCGACCCGCGAATAGCGATTGTCAAACAGATGTCCCGTTCTCCCCGTTTTTCCATTGAAATACTTAGCATATGCCGTCAGCGCGCACTGCATTGCCTTTGATAGGTTGTCATATGGGTCATCAACCATCAAATGGAAGTGGTTGTCCATAAGGCACCAAGCCAACACCGCCACTTTATGGCGTGCAAACCTGTCCGAGATGTCCGATAAGAAACGATATCGGTCAGAGTCATCTTCAAAAATAATCTGTTTGGAGTTGCCACGGTCAAAGACGTGGTAATAGCCGGTGAGCGAAACGGCGCGGGCGCATCGGGGCATAATCTCTCCTTTCAAAAACTGAACAGGCAACACCTAAAAGGAGAGAAGGAACGCGAAATGCTGAGCCTGTGATCTATTTATATCCAATGAGCGGCAAAAAAGGCCCAGAACGGCAAAATGGCAAAACGATGTCTGTCCCAAATGAGTGAAAGCACTCATGTAAGTCTGTCCCCAATAAGCGGGGATAAGCGGGGAGATGCAGCGGGCAGATAGTTCTAGTTAAAACGTTTCAGTTTATTGAAGCGTTTTAGTGTGCCTTTTAGAGGAATCTGACCGTTCGCCGAATAATTTCTTGCTATCATGCAAGGCGTAGGGTAAATCTCCGATCGCAAGGAGACACAAATGGTGAAAAAGTCACCGGAAAACACTACTCCCGCAATTGTGGACAACGTAGAGGCGCTTGAGGCTAAGCTCGCTCAGATGCGAGAGGCCCAGGCGCTTTTTGCTACGTACACGCAGGAGCAGGTCGACAAGATCTTCTATGAGGCCGCCATGGCCGCCAACAAGGCTCGTATCCCGTTGGCGAAAATGGCCATCGAGGAGACCGGCCGCGGCGTTCTTGAGGACAAGGTCATCAAGAACCACTACGCCGCAGAGTACATCTACAACGCTTACAAGAACACCAAGACCTGTGGTGTCCTGGAGCGCGACGAGGCTTACGGCATCACCAAGATCGCCGAGCCCATCGGCATCGTGGGCGCCGTCATCCCGACGACCAACCCCACCTCCACCGCAATCTTCAAGACGCTGATCAGCCTGAAGACCCGCAACGCCATCATCATCTCCCCGCACCCGGCTGCCGCCAAGTGCACCATCGCCGCCGCCAAGCTCGTGCTTGACGCCGCCGTCAAGGCTGGTGCCCCCGAGGGCATCATCGGCTGGGTCGATGTCCCCTCCATCGAGCTGACCAACATGGTCATGCGCGACGTCGACATCATCCTCGCCACCGGTGGCCCGGGCATGGTCAAGGCCGCCTACTCCTCGGGCAAGCCCGCCCTGGGCGTTGGCGCCGGTAACACCCCGGTCGTCATCGACGACACCGCCGACGTTCTGCTCGCAGTCAACTCCATCATCCACTCCAAGACCTTCGACAACGGCATGATCTGCGCTTCCGAGCAGTCCGTGACCGTCATCGACACCATCTACGACCAGGTCAAGGCCGAGTTCCAGAAGCGCGGCTGCTACTTCGTCAAGCAGGGTGCCGAGATGGAGGCCCTGCGTGCCGCCATGTTCAAGAACGGCGCCCTCGATCACCGCATCCCCGGCATGGCTGCCGCCAAGATCGCCGAGCTCGCCGGTATCGAGGTTCCCGCCAAGACCAAGATCCTGATCGCCGAGGTCACCTCCACCGACCCCGCCAAGGAGGAGTTCTCCCACGAGAAGCTCTCCCCGGTCCTGGCCATGTACCACGCCAAGGACTTCCAGGAGGCCGTCGACAAGGCCGAGCACCTGGTGCTCGCCGGTGGCCCGGGCCACACCGCCTCTCTGTACGTGCACCCCGCCCAGGCCGAGAAGATCAGCCTGTTCGAGCACGTCATGAAGGCCTGCCGCATCGTCATCAACACCCCGTCCTCGCACGGTGGCATCGGTGACCTGTACAACTTTGGCATGAAGCCGTCTCTGACCCTGGGCTGCGGCTCCTGGGGCGGCAACTCCGTCTCCGAGAACGTTGGGGTGAAGCACTTGATCAACGTTAAGACTGTGGCCGAGCGCCGTGAAAACATGCTGTGGTTCCGCGCTCCCGAGAAGGTCTACTTCAAGAAGGGTTCCACGCCCGTCGCCCTCGACGAGCTGGGCAACGTCATGGGCAAGAAGCGCGCCTTCATCGTTACCGACCAGTTCCTCTTCAAGAATGGCAACACCCGCGCCATCGAGGCCAAGCTCGACGAGATGGGCATCGCCCACGACTGCTTCTACGACGTCGAGCCCGATCCGTCGCTGCAGTGCGCACGTCGCGGCGCCAAGCAGATGGCTCTCTTTGAGCCGGACGTCATCATCGCCGTCGGCGGTGGCTCCGCTATGGACGCCGGCAAGATCATGTGGATGATGTACGAGCACCCCGAGTGCAAGTTTGAGGACATGGCCATGGACTTCATGGACATCCGCAAGCGTATCTTCACCTTCCCCGAGATGGGCAAGAAGGCCTACTTCGTCGCCGTCCCGACCTCCTCGGGTACCGGCTCCGAGTGCACGCCGTTCGCCATCATCACCGACAAGGAGACCGGCATCAAGTGGCCGCTCGCCGACTACGCGCTGCTCCCCAACATGGCTATCGTCGACGCCGACAACTGCATGACCGCCCCGCGCGGCCTGACCGCTGCCTCCGGCATCGACGTCATGACCCACGCCATCGAGTCCTACGTCTCCATCATGGCTTCCGACTACACCAAGGGCCTCTCCGAGCGCGCTGCCAAGCTCGTCTTTGAGAACCTGCCCTCCAGCTTCACGAACGGCGCCAAGGACCCGCACGCCCGCGAGGAGATGCACAACGCCTCCTGCATGGCCGGTATGGCCTTCGCCAACGCCTTCCTGGGCCTCAACCACTCCATGGCTCACAAGCTCGGCGCTTTCCATCACCTGCCCCACGGCATCGCTAACGCCGTCATCCTGACCCGCGTCATGCGCTACAACGCCGCCGAGGCTCCCGTCAAGATGGGTACCTTCTCCCAGTATCCTTACCCCAACGCGCTGCACAACTACGCCGAGATGGCCAAGTACTGCGGCATCGAGGGCAAGGACGACAAGGAGGTCTTCGAGAACTTCATCACGAAGCTCGAGGAGCTCAAGGACTTCATCGGTGTCAAGAAGACCATCGCCGACTACGGTGTTGACGAGCAGTACTTCCTCGACACCCTCGACGAGATGACCGAGCAGGCATTCAACGACCAGTGCACCGGCGCTAACCCGCGCTACCCGCTCATGAGCGAGATCAAGGAGCTCTACCTGGACGCCTACTACGGCCGCGAGCCTCAGGATTACGCCGTCTGCTAGTTCTAGCACGGTTTTAACGGCGGGGGTGCACGGGTGTTTCACACACCCCCGCCGTCGCTTCTATCGCATCGTTGAAAGGATGCAACCATGCTGCTACCCGATTCCAAGACCGAGCTCGTCCGTCGCGGCAACAAGGTCGTTTACGACCTGGGCGACAAGATCGTCAAGGTCTTTAACGAGACCAAGCCCGTCTCCGACGTGTTCAACGAGGCTTTGAATCTTGCCCGCATCAATGAGTGCGGCATCCGCAGCCCCAAGGCTCTCGAGGTTTCTCAGCTCGAGAACGCCAACGGCTGGGCACTCGTGACCGAGAAGGTTCCGGGCACCACCCTTGCCGAGAAGATGACTGCCGAGCCCCAGCGCTTTGGTGAGTACCTCGAGATGTTCGTCGACCTCCAGATCGAGATCCACGGCTACACCTCCCCGCTGCTCAACCGTCAGCGCGATAAGTTCGCCCGCATGATCGACAGCCTCGATCAGCTCAATGCCACCACGCGCTACAACCTTCAGGAGCGTCTGGACGGCATGACCAAGGAGTTCAAGGTCTGCCACGGCGACTTCAACCCCTCCAACGTCATCGTCGGCGACGACGGCCAGCTGTACGTCTGCGACTGGGCACACGCCACCCAGGGCTCCCCTGCTGCCGACGTTGCCACCACCTACCTGCTCTTTGCCCTCAACAGCAAGGACCAGGCCGAGGCTTATCTGGAGCTCTACTGCGACCGCGCCGACATGCCCATGCAGGTCGTGCGTCAGTGGACGAGCATCGTCGCCGCTTCCGAGCTCGCTCGTAAGCGCAACGTGAACGATGAGTTCCTGAAGAACTGGATCGACGTCGTCGATTATCAGTAATATCTGAGCGATTTATTTCGCATCGGAGGCACAAAGGAAACCCCGCAGCTCGCATGGGCTGTGGGGTTTTCCTTTTAGATATCGAGGATGCTACAAGATAATAGGACGGCCCCGCATTTCCCCGATTGGAGAAATGCGGGGCCGTCCCACATATCGAACTACAAGCGAAATCGTCGATTAACGGCGGGCTGCCTTAACAAGCTCGGCAACCTTGGCAACGACCTCGTCGATCGCCACGTCCTCGCGCTCGCCCGTAGCACGGTCCTTGAGCTCAACGGTGCCATTCTTAAGGCCGCGCTTGCCCAGAACCACCTGATACGGGAAGCCCATGAGGTCGTTATCGGCAAACTTAAAGCCCGGACGCTCATCGCGATCGTCGACGACGACCTCGATACCCTCGGCACACAGGCCATCAACAATCTGCTCGCAGACGGTAGCGCACTCTTCCTTCTTGGGATCAAGCGGAATCACCGCGACCTCGTACGGGGCAACGGAGACCGGCCAGACGATACCGTGCTCGTCGTTGTGCTGCTCCACGACGGCAGCAAGCGAGCGGGACACGCCCACGCCGTAGCAACCCATGATGAGCGGCTTCTCCTTGCCGTCCTCATCCATAAAGGTGGCACCCATGGCCTCGGAGTACTT
>DBGFLF010000220.1:0-1699 GCA_048528725.1 Collinsella sp. | reverse complement strand
CGCCACCAGCGGCTGCTGCGCCAACTGCCCGCATAGCCACTAGGAACCAAGCAGCCCCGCGACCAACACCAATCGCGGGGCTGTTTCTTTAGCTACCCAGGCATCACTATGAGTTGCGGTGAAATAAGGACTGTTTGGCGGGCAGAAGCCGCTATTCAATCCCTATTTCACCGCAACTTAGTCATTACTTGTGGACCAGTCTGGCGCAGAAGTGGCCGTCGTAGGAATCTGCGTTTACGGGGACGCTTTGGAAGAAGCCTCGGTCGTTTTGGCGCAGGGTGACGAGGCTCTTGGCGTGATCGTATTCGGGGAGTTGCAAAATCTGGGCTTCGCTGAGCGGCGCCACGGCAAAGCCCTCACCCTCGGCAGAGGCCAAGAAAGCATCCACGACCTGTGTGTTCTCTTCGTCAAAGACCGAACAGGTAGCGTAGATAAGCTCACCGCCGGCAGCTACGCGTGCGGCAGCCTCTTTGAGCATCGACAGCTGTAGCTTGGGCAGCTCGGTCGTCACGTCATTCTCGCTCAGACGCCACGGAATCTCGGGGTGGCGGCGCATAGTACCCGTTCCCGAGCACGGCGCATCGATAAAGACCGTGTCAAACAGGGCGGGCTCGCCAAGCATGGCATCAAAGGACGTAAGCACCTCGTCGAGCTCGCACGCATCGCCCGAGACGGTACGAACGCCCTTGATCCCGGCCTTGTGAAGACGCGCAAGATTGAGGTCGCACTTACGGTCATGCAGGTCGAGCGCGGTATGCTGGCGCTCGTACCCGGCACGTTTGGCCTGGCACATCATCACATAGGTCTTGGTGCCGCGGCCGGCACCAATCTCCAGGCATCGCCCGGGACGCGTTGCCACAGTGGCGATGAGCTGGGCGTTAAGGTCCGAGGCAACGGCAGCAGCGCACTCAAACACGCCGGACGCAACCGTAACCTGAGCATCGACCGGCGCATGGCAGCCCGGAAACACGGGTGCCACAAGCTGCGAAATGTACGGATCGAGTTTGGTTGCAAAGGCATTCTCGTGCAGGGCGAGCGGCGCGGGGGCCAGATTGCCGGCAAAGTTAAGCGCACCCTCAGGCGTGTCAAACGACGCCATAATACGAGCGCACAGCCAACGCGGCAGCCCCATCAGGCGCGACAGACGGACCAAGCGTCGCTCAGACTCATCCACATCGGATGCAGTAGCAAAGTCATCAACATTGTCCGCAACCTTATGCAGCACGGCATTGGCCAAACCGGCGGCAGACTTAGCTCCGCTGCGTACCAGCTCAACACCCTGACTTACGGCAACGCGGCCAGGGGTATGCAGATAGAGCATCTCGAAGGCCGAGATACGAAGCGCCATGCGAACACGCGGCGCGACCTTTTTGGGCTTATCGAGAAACTGGTCGAGCAGCTCGTCCAAAATGCCCTGTGTGGCGGCAACACCGAGCGCCAAACGTGCGGCAAACGCGGAATCGCGCTGGTCGATAGCCTTGGCAGAAGCGCGGGAGGACAGCACGTCGCGCGCGTACATGCCACGGCGATCGGCCTCCATCAGCACATCGAGCGCAAGCTTGCGCGCGGGAGACAGCTTGCTCATGACAGAACACCCCACATAAGATCGGCACCCTGCAGGCCAGCAGCCCAAGCAGAAGCAGCCATGGCGCGCTTGCCATCGGGCTTAACCTCGAGCAGCTCAACCGCACCGTCGGAA